>JBDOKN010000072.1:0-4749 GCA_039833665.1 Methanocaldococcus sp. | reverse complement strand
ACTGATGAACAATGGATTATACTCAATCACTTAACCTACTCTGCATCGAAATTATGGAATGTTGCCAACTATGAAATTATACAAGGCAATATCAAATTATCCGAATTAGAAAAGAGGTTAAAAGATAGTGCAAGGAATATTTTGTTTAAGGTAGTCCCGAACCCCGAAAGGGGTAGGGATAGTGGGCTTGGCAACCCGAGGAGAGTGAGGGTTATAAACCCCCTGCTCTCCTAAAGAAACTCCGCCCTTTAGGGTGGAGAGAATGTCATATTGTATAACTCTCTATTGCTACACTAAGAGGATGTTATAGGGATAATCTTCTTAATAAACCGTTTTGATAAAACCTTAGAAAAGATTTTAAGTGGGACTATGGGGTTTTTAGATGATAAAAAAAGAACTTTAATGAATTTAGAACTTGCCATAAGAGAGGGCTTAGTTGATGAGGAAATAATTCCAATATTAAACAAAATCAATGAGATTGATGACTACTACACAACATCAAGTTGTATTGGTAGAATTGGAATAATGGAAATACCAAAAGATAAGAATCCAAAGCTATATTCAAGATGGCTTGGAAAGTGGCATCACTATCCCAACTATAACGAGGTATTTAATGCCTTAAAAAACAGAAAAGAGGGTTATATAATTTTTGTTATGAACTCTCCCATACTGCACATCGCATGTAAGGATATTAATTCAGCAAAAAAGATGCTTGAATTGGCAATACATTCAGGATTAAAATCCTCCTCAATAAAATCAGTTTCAGAAAAAAGGGTTATTGTTGAGATTTTAACAACCTATAAGGTGGATGCCCCAATAGGCGAGGATGGAAAATTATTTGTTGATGAGGACTATTTAAAATATTTGTTAGATTATAGCATATTAAAACTTAAAAAAGCGAGAGAGATTTTAATGAAATGGGTGAGTAGGTTAGATAAACTAAAAAAGTAAAATTAAAGATTTATTAGATTATAATGTGTAGTCCAATACTTTTTTAGCTTCTTCAATATGTTCTTTTCTTATTCTTTCAATATCTTCATGTAATGCCTTAATTACTCTCCCAACTACAATAAATATTGTCCCTGTTATCAATGGGAGGTTGTCAACAACTATATCATCTAAAGGTAAGTCCCCAGGTATTTTTTTCATAACATACTTTTTAATTGTCTCGGCTACTATGTTTTCCTCCTCAATAACACTTCTAAATAACTCCATTGAGTTTAAGAACCCCTTTGTTAGGGGGATATGTCTCATTTTTATTATTTTTGCGTTCTCCTCCTTTGCGTTTCTGTGAGCTACTTCAAATAAGTCAGCTAATTTTTTCTCAACAACATCCATTATGTCCTCTGCCTCTGTTTTATACAAATCTATTTCACAAGTAGTTTTCATTATCTTTTTAAGTTGTGGGTATGGAATAATCATTTCTGCCATACTATCCCTCTTTCTATTTGTTCAAATTTTTGATTTCAAATATAACCTTTTCGAAACTTATATATAAATGTTTCCTTTGTAGTTCCCATTTATGATATTAAATATAACCAGATTTGATTTATTAATTCAATATTTTTGTGTATTATGTGTGAGATGAATTTTTAGCTTTCTCAATAACTTCAATCACTTCTCCATCTTTCAATTTAATAATCTTTGAGGCATATTTCATTAGTTCTTGGTCATGAGTAACCATAACTATTGTTATCCCTTTTTCATTCAATTCCTTTAAAATATTCATAACTGTCAATCCACTTTTACTGTCTAAATTCCCTGTTGGCTCATCTGCAAATATTATTTTTGGATTGTTTGCCAAAGCTCTTGCTATAGCAACCCTTTGCTGTTGTCCCCCACTTAGTTGATGAGGATAGTGGTTTAATCTATCTCCCAAACCAACCATTTCTAAGAGTTTTTTTGCTCTCTTCCTCCTATAAATTTTATCTTTTTCATCTAACATCATTGGCAGTTCAACATTTTCTAAGGCGGTTAGTGTTTTTATTAAATGAAATTGTTGGAATATAAATCCACTAACCTTCCGTCTAAAAACTGCTCTTTCATTTTCACTCATTAAACTTGTTTTCCTTCCTTTATAATAAACCTCTCCTTTTGTTGGGGTATCTAAGAGACCTAAAATATTTAATAAAGTGGATTTTCCACAACCAGAGGGACCCATAATCATTACAAACTCTCCTTCTTTAATCTCTACATTTATATTTTTTAAGGCAATTGTTTTTGCCTCCCCACTTCCATAAATCTTCCAAACATTTTTGGCTTTTATCAATTTACTCCCCTCTTAATGTCTCTATTGGATTTAACTTAGCCCCACTCCTTGCTGGGAAATAACCACTTATAACACCAACCAAGAACGAAAATATCAAAACTCCAACAATCAACTCCCAAGAAATCCATGCATTAACCATTAAATAACCCATTTTATGGGCTAAAATTTCAATTCCCTTAGCTATTGCAATACCCAAAACTAATCCAATTATCCCACCGAACAAACCTAAAAATCCTGACTCAATAACAAATATTGCCAAAATATCTGTCGTCTCAGCCCCTAATGCCTTTAATATACCAATATCTCTCCTTCTCTCCAAAATACTCATATGCATGGTGTTTGAGATACCAATAGCTCCAACTAATAAAGATATAGCCGCAACCCCAACAACGAATATTGTTATAACTCCGAGAATTGAGCTAATGCTCTCTGCCAACTGTTCAGCAGTTAAAACAGAAAAATCTTCATCCCCCAACGACTTTTTTAGAGCTTTTTTAATATCTTCTGCAACTTTCTTAATATCTTCTCCCTCTTTAACTGTTACAACTATGATGTTATATTTATCCTTGTTTCCAAATAACTTTTCTCCAATATCAATATTTAATATTACAGAATTATCATCTTGCTGATTTCCAACTTCCTTCAAAATTCCTACAACTTTAAATTTTTTATCTTTAATTTTTACGACGTCTCCAACCTTTATCTCTCTATCAAATAAGTTGTATGCTGTCCCATAACCAATAACACAAGCATATTTGTCGTTATCCTCTAACCATCTCCCTTTTTCAATTTTATAACCGCTATCTTTATAGACCTCCCTCAACTTCGAAGGAGTTGCATAAAAATAAGAGATAAGCTTTTTTTCTCCATTATACTCTATCTCACAGCTTCCAAACCAACCATACATTATTGCATCAATACCTTTAACTTTTTCAACCTCTTTAACATCCTTTTTTGTAAATAAATGTGAAGGGGGAACGCCAAACTGTTTCATTGGCAATATAGTAATTTTATTTGAACCCATCTTCATCATTTCCTCGTGTATATAATTTTGGACACCATATCCCAAAGAGATTAAGCTAACCATTGCTAAAACTCCTATCACAATACCAATAATTGTTAATAAGCTCTGAGTTTTCTTTTGTTTTATATTTTTAAATGCAAAGGCAATCGTGTCATCAATCTTCATACTCTCCCCAAAATTCTAAAACTTTATATATAAAATTATTCTAAAAATTTGTATATAAACTTATATGAGGGATTTTGATGAAAAAATTTTTAGTTATTTTAATTTTGAGCATTCTGCTCTATTCAGTTCAAGCCATACAAATTGATGCTCCTCAGTATCAGCCAAAGGTCATTCATCCGGGGGATGATGTAGATTTGTGGATTAAGATAACCAATAACAATTATGATGATGAAGTTAAAAACATAGTTGTTGAAGTTAAGCCGCATTATCCTTTTGAGTTGAGGCAAGTTAATCCAGTTAAGGGAAAGGCAGAAATTAGCCACTTAAATCCTGGGGAAGCAGATACCGTTTATTTCAAACTGCATGTAGATGAGAATGCCCCATCAAGAGATTATAGGATAGATGTAAAGGTAAGTTATGATGAGGTTGATAAAGAGGATGGAAAAGAAATAACCCACCACTATGAATTTACTAAAATTTATTACCTACATGTTTATGGAGTGGCAAGTTTTGAAATAGATGTAAATGACACTTCAATAATTCCCGGAAAAACAAAAACCATAAGGTTGGATGTAAAAAATGTTGGAACAGGAAACGCAAAATATTTAAATGTTTATTTAATTGGAAATAACAAAATTAATATTTTAGGAGGAGGTTCATATTATATTGGTTGTTTAAAGCCAAATCATCAGTATATATTGCCTGTAAAAATATATTCAGTCCCAGAAATTGAAGATGGAATATATTCAATTAATGCAAAATTGTTTTGGGTTGGAGAAGATGGAAATCAATATAATTTAACAATCCCTTTAAACATAAAAATCCTAAAAAAGATTTATAAAAATCAGCCGTATATCTATTTAGATGATGTAGAAAACAAGGGGGATTATGTTGAAATAACTGTTGGTATAGCCAATAGGGGAATTTCCAAAATTAAACACTGTGTAATGATTTTAAACGCAAGTGGAAAAATCTATACAAAATATATTGGAGATTTAGATGAAGATGACTATGATACCTCGATTTTTGATGTAGATAACTTTGGAAACATATCTCTTAAAACAACTGTTACATACTTTGATGATTATCATAACCAATACAATATAACAAAAACTTTCAACATACATGTGGAGAAAGCTAAAAAAGGGGAATCATTAAATATGCTGTATATAATTGGGGCAATAGTTGTTGCAATAGCCGTATTATTCATTATAAAAAGAAGAAAAAAGAAATTGCAAGAGATTGAAGAAATTTAATTGTTTTAATTTTTTGTTTTTTATTTGGTTTTATT
>JBDOKN010000071.1:0-1769 GCA_039833665.1 Methanocaldococcus sp. | reverse complement strand
GCCATAGATAAAATAAATATCATTCGGCTCTCTATTTAAAATATGGAGAATTTCATTAATCTCCCTCTCTCTATTGAAGAATTTCATAATTCCACCAAAAATTTAAAAAATTATGCCTTCATCTTCTTGTATCTATACCCAGATGACAATAATGCAGCACCAACAGCTCCAATTAATTGAGAGTATTTAGGAACAATAATCTTTCTTCCTAAAACTTCTTCCATAGCTATAACTAAACCTTTCAACAAACTACTTCCCCCAACCAATATAACTGGGTCTCTAACATCAACCTCTTGTAATTGTTGCTCAAACACTTGCTCAGCTACTGAGTGAGCTGCTGCAGCTGCTACATCTTCTGCTTTAGCCCCCTCTGCCAATGCAGTAACTAAATCCTGAATACCAAAGACGATACAATAGCTGTTCATGTTTATCTTTCTCCAATCTCCCTTAGCCGCTAACTCTCCAAGCTCCTGTAAAGAAACTCCCAACCTTCTTGCGGTAATTTCAAAGAATCTACCACTTGCCCCAGCACAGATACCTCCCATTGTAAATCCATCTGGAATAGCATCATATAGAGAGATAGCTTTATTGTCCATCCCTCCAATATCTATGACCGTTGCCTCTCCTTCCTGCTTATCTGCCAGATATGCCGCTCCTTTTGAATTTACTGTTAGCTCTTCTTGGATTAAGTCAGCTTTAAAGTATTCTCCAACAGTATATCTTCCATATCCGGTAGTTCCAATAGTTTCAACTTGGTCTAATGATATACCCGCCTCTTTTAATGCATTATCAACTGCCTCTTTAGCTGACTCAATGACATCCTTTGTGTAAATCCACCCAGTTCCTGCAACTTCGTCATCTATCATAACAACTGCCTTTGTCGTTGTTGAACCGCTATCAATACCCAAGCTTATTCCTTCCTGCTTTTTTCTTGCTAATAATGACTTTCTTTCAACAATTGTAGTTAATGCCTCCATTCTTGTTAATAACTCAGATGCTTTTGTCCTCTCAGTGAATGAATACATAACTACTGGCAGATTTGTGTTTTGTTGAATGAGCTTTCTAACTTCGTTCCTGACTAATGCACCTTCAGCACATCTGAAACATGTTGCCACAAATACTGCCTCAGCATCTGTATTTCCTTCAATAATTGACATTGCTCTTGCAAACATTAATTTTAAATTAGCTGAGCCAACTTTAAACCCCAATCTTTCCTCAACTTCATCAATATATGATAAATCAACCTCTGGAAATATAATCTCTCCACCAACCTTTTGTGCCGCTTTTTCAATTTCGTGATAGACACCACTCCACTCTGCTCCACATGTTAATAAAGCAATCTTTACCATTAGCTTCACCCAATTTAATATTTATATGGAAATGAAACTTTTAAGAAAAGTTTCATCAAAATATATTGTTATCTAATTTTTAGTTTATTTATAAATATCTCCAACTCTAATATTTATATGGAAATTTTTTTATTAATTCTAACATTTTATTTTCAGATATATATTCCTTTGTGCCTACAATCAGCTTTGGCTTTTCCAATATTCTACCAAACAATACTACAGGACATTTATTTTTTAATGCAATATCTAAAACTTTTTCATATTCCTCCTCTGGGACTGCTATTATATAAGTCCCTAAATATCTTGTAGCCCTTGGATATGGAAGGGATTTTATCTCAGCTCCTTTTTTTGCCTTAATTAACATCTCCAATAGATTCCCTAACCAGCCCCCTCTTGATGCATCCTTACAGGCATTTATTT
>JBDOKN010000070.1:0-6541 GCA_039833665.1 Methanocaldococcus sp. | reverse complement strand
GAGTCCCAGTAATAACAAACAACAAAGTTCCCGTAATAGAAGGAGCTTTAGAAAGCTCAGACATCGACAACATAGTGGAAAATGCCTTAAAAATGAAAGGAGTTGAAGTCAAAGTCACCGAATTTGATATCCCCGTTTCTGTTGGGCCGATGAATGAGGGTGAGAGAGTTAGAGGTCCTGATATGTATGTTGAGTTAGCTGGGCCGAAGAGTTATGGTTTTGAGTTGGTAAAGGTAGTTGATAAGGCAGAGGATAAAGTTGAGATTATAGGTAAAGATATCGATGAGATGGAAGAAGGGAGTAGAAACCCATTCGCTATAATTGTAAAGGTTAGTGGAGAAAAATTAGAGGAGGACTTAGAAGGAGTTTTAGAGAGAAGAATACACGAATTTTTCAACTACATAGAGGGAGTAATGCACTTAAACCAAAGAGACCAAATATGGATAAGAATAAGCAAAAATGCATTTGGTAAGGGATTAAGATTAAAACACATTGGAGAGGTTATAAAACAACTCTTTAAAGAACACTTCCCAATAATCGAAAAATGTGACGTTATTCTAATTACCGACCCAGATAAAGTTAAAGAAGAGTTGGAGAAAGCAAGAGAAATTTATAAGAAAAGAGATGAAAAAACGAAATCCATAAGAGAAGAAGATGTTGATGTATTCTACGGGTGTATAATGTGCCAAAGTTTTGCTCCAACACACGTATGTGTTATAACCCCAGACAGACCCTCCCTCTGTGGAAGTATAAACTACTTAGATGCGAGAGCTGCTGCTAAAATAGACCCTAACGGGCCAATATTTGAAATACCAAAAGGAGAATGTTTAGATGAAAAATTAGGAATTTATAGCGGAGTAAATGAAGTTGTTAGAGAAAAATCGCAAGGTAGTGTTGAAGAGATGGCACTACACAGTGCATTGGAAAAGCCATGCACATCTTGCGGTTGTTTTGAAGCTATTGTCTTCTACATTCCAGATGTAGATGGATTTGGAATAGTAGATAGAAAGTTCAGAGGAGAAACGCCTTTCGGATTGCCATTTTCCTCTTTGGCAGGGCAGTGTAGTGGTGGAAAGCAAGTTCCTGGATTCGTTGGAATATCTATTGCCTATATGAAATCACCAAAGTTCTTACAGGGAGATGGTGGTTGGGAGAGGGTTGTTTGGCTTCCAAAAGAGTTGAAAGAGAGGGTTAAAGATGCGATACCTCCAGAACTCTATGACAAAATAGCTACCGAAGAGGATGTTAAAACTACCGATGAGTTAATCAAATTCTTAAAAGAAAAAGGACATCCGATAGTTAAGAAGACAGAGGAAGAAGTTGTTGAAAAAGTCGAAGAGAAAGAAGAGATTAAAACTACTGAAGAAGAAAAAGAAGGTATTGAAGTTGGTGAGTTGATAACCAAGTTAGCAAAAGAAGGAGGAATCCAAATTATTATGAAGAACGTTAAAATAGTTATAAATCTCAATGTGAAGAAATAACATCTTATTCTTTTTTATTTTATTATCCTAATTATCCATTATTTCAAATTAATAGATACTCATTTTTGAAAAATCTCTGCAAATAATTTTTGAAATGCGTAATTTTTTGCAAAGGAAAAAATTTAGTCCTCATTTTCATACTAAATTTAGTTTTAGTCATAACAAACTTTATATATTAAAGTTTTAAAAACTAACCTTAAAATTATAATGATTAATCATGACAATTAAGAAGTGATGGTTATGGGAAATAACGTGGAAATGGACATTAAAAAGCTACTAACACCATTAGTTAAGATGAAAAACGCAAACATATCCATGAGTATAAAGTTTGGAGATGAAGAAGAGGAAGATTGGGAACCTATGGGACCTACTCCGATGCCAAAGATTCCTACACTAAGGCACTGGGACTTTAAGCTCTTAGAGAGGTATCCTCCATTTTACATGCCAATCTGTGATTTGTGCTGTCTCTGTACCTTTGGAAAATGTGATTTAAGTAAAGGAAAGAAAGGGGCTTGCGGTTTAAATATCAAAGCTCAACAGGCAAGAATTGTTTTAATTGCCTGCTGTATTGGAGCGGCATGTCATGCTGGACACAGTAGGCATTTAGTTCATCACTTAATTGAGAAGTTGGGAAGAGATTATCCAATAGAATTAGGTAATGAGATAGAGGTTGAAATGCCAATAGCAAGAACAGTAACAGGTATTAAGCCAAAAACATTAGGGGATTTAGAGAAAATTTTAGATTACTGTGAGGAGCAGATAACCCATTTATTATCAGCGGCACATACTGGGCAAGAAGGTAACTATTTAGATTTTGAGAGCAAAGCTTTGCATGCAGGAATGATTGATGATTTAGCGAGAGAAGTAGGAGATATGGCTCAGATAGTTGCCTACAACATGCCAAAAGGAGATGAAGACGCTCCTTTAATAGAGTTGGGATTTGGTTGTATAGATAAAAATAAACCAGTTATCTTGTGTATAGGGCATAATGTAGTTCCTGGAAGCTATATATTGGAATATCTGGAAGAGAAAAATATGGAAGATGAAATAGAGGTCTGCGGTATCTGCTGTACAGCCATAGACATAACGAGGGTTTCAGACAAACCAAAGGTTGTTGGACCATTATCAAGGCAGTTGATGTTTGTAAGAAGTGGAGTTGCTGATGTTGTAATTGTAGATGAGCAGTGTATTAGAACCGATATCTTGGAGGAAGTTTTAAAAACGGGGGCTGTTTTGATAGCAACAAATGAGAAGATGTGCTTAGGTTTAGAAGATGTCTCCTACATGGATGAAGATGAGATTATTGGCTATTTATTGAGAAACAGAGCGGCTTTAATTTTAGATGAGGAAAAAGTTGGAAAAGTTGCCGTTGAAGTTGCTAAGATAGTTGCTAAGGAGAGAAAGGATAGAAAGGCACTACCAGATTTAAATGAAGTTGTTGAATTGGCAAAGCAATGCACTGAGTGTGGATGGTGCAATAGAAACTGTCCAAATGCATTTAAGGTTAAAGAGGCAATGGTTTTAGCTAAACAAGGTAATTTTGACGGTTTTATAGATTTGTACAAAAAATGTTACGGCTGTGGAAGATGTGAGGCAATATGTCAAAGAAATTTGCCAATAGTTAGCATGACCACAAAAGTTGGAGAGGCATACTATAAAGATTTAAAATTCAAGATGAGAGCTGGAAGAGGCCCTATAAAAGATGTTGAAATCAGAAGTGTTGGGGCACCAATTGTATTTGGAGACATTCCAGGAGTTGTTGCCTTAGTTGGTTGCTCAAACCATCCAAATGGTGAGGAAGAAGTTGCTTTAATAGCAAAAGAATTCTTAGAGAGGAAGTATATAGTTGTAGCAACCGGATGTGCGGCAATGGCAATTGGAATGTGGAAAGATAAAGATGGAAAAACATTATATGAAAAATACCCAGGAGAGTTTAGAGCTGGAGGGCTTGTAAATTGTGGTTCTTGTCTATCAAACTGCCACATATCAGGAGCGGCTATAAAAATAGCCAACATATTTGCCAAAGTTCCATTGAGAGGTAACTATGCAGAAATTGCAGATTATATATTAAACAAAGTTGGGGCTGTTGGAATTGCATGGGGGGCAATGAGTCAAAAGGCAGCTGCAATTGCTACTGGATTTAATAGATGGGGCGTGCCAGTTATTGTAGGGCCACATGGAGCCAAGTATAGAAGATTATATTTAAGCAATGGGGAAAAATTCAAAGTTAAAGATAAAAAAACAGGAGAGATTTTGGAAATAGAGACAGTCCCAGAGCATTTAATTGTAACTGCTGAAAATGTCAAAGAATGCATCTGCATGATTCCAAAGCTATGTATGAGGCCAAACGATACTCCAAAAGGTAGGGCTAATAAAATTTACCACTACGTTGATGTCTATGAAAAATACTTCGGAAGAATGCCTCCCGACTTAGAGAGATTCGTTAGAACTGAAAAAGATATTCCATTCATGATGAAAGACAAGATAATGGCATACTTAGAAGAGAAAGGATGGAAGCCATTGGAGAAGTACCCACAAGACCCAACAATATTGTATTAAATTAAATCAGCTAAGAGGCACTGCCGAGCATAGCGAGGCAGTGCATCCTGGGTATCCCAATAGGGCGTAGCCCTATGGTTGAGGAAATATCCACAAGACCCAACAATATTGTATTAAATTAAATTTTCCAAATTTTTCTAAAAGTTTAGGTGATAGTAATGGATGAAAGATTTATAGCTTATATTCCAACAGCTGGGAGCAATGTAGCGCATGCTGAGGTAACATCTCCAACACTGGTTAAGATGATGATTAGAAGGGCTAAAAAACCAATCTTAATATTGGGAGAGAACTTAGAGGATGAAGAGAAAGAGCTAATCAATAAACTAATTGAGAAATATAACTTAAAAACAATAAAAACACCGGAAGAGATGAATTTAATGACTATAATGAAATATTTGGCAAGTAATGATTATGATTTAGCCCTATTCACTGGAATAACTTACTATTACTTAGCTCAAGCAGTAACTCACTTAAAACAGTTCTCAAATGTAATAACAATTTCAATAGACAAGTATTATCAGCCAAATACCCTTTATTCATTCCCAAATCTCAGTAAGGATGAGTATTTGGATTATCTTATGAAGTTATTGGAGGGGTAGAATGAACCCAAAAATTATTGTCTTAAATCCAGAAAAATGCACAAAATGTTATGATTGCATAAACATCTGCAAAGAGATTCATGGAGAAAGCAGAGTAAGAAAAGTTGATAACATTCCAATATTTTGCATGCAGTGTGAAAACGCTCCTTGCAAAGAAATCTGCCCTGTTGATGCAATCTATCTAAAAGAGGGCATTCCAATTGTAGATAAAGAAAGATGCATCGCCTGTGGAATGTGTGCAATTGCCTGCCCAATAGGGGCAATATTCATAAAAAACAAAGTAGCTCATAAATGCACACTCTGCTTGGATGTTGATAGAATAACACCCGCCTGTGTAGAGGCCTGTAAGGATAGAGCCCTCTTATTAGTATCAGAAGAAACACTTAACATGATGAAAGAAGAGAAAAGAAGAAAGATATTAAAAATTTTGAGAGAAGAAGCTAAAGAAAATCTATAAAAACACTTAAAGGTGAGAAAGCATGTTTGGAGATATCCCCGTTTCTGTTGGGCCGATGAATGAGGGTGAGAGAGTTAGAGGTCCTGATATGTATGTTGAGTTAGCTGGGCCGAAGAGTTATGGTTTTGAGTTGGTAAAGGTAGTTGATAAGGCAGAGGATAAAGTTGAGATTATAGGTAAAGATATCGATGAGATGGAAGAAGGGAGTAGAAACCCATTCGCTATAATTGTAAAGGTTAGTGGAGAAAAATTAGAGGAGGACTTAGAAGGAGTTTTAGAGAGAAGAATACACGAATTTTTCAACTACATAGAGGGAGTAATGCACTTAAACCAAAGAGACCAAATATGGATAAGAATAAATAAGGATTCTTTTAATAAGGGATTGAGATTAGGGCATATTGGAAAGGTAATTCAAAGATTATTTAAGGCAGAGTTTCCATTCATTGAGAAATGTGACGTTATTCTAATTACCGACCCAGATAAAGTTAAAGAAGAGTTGGAGAAAGCAAGAGAAATATACAACAAAAGAGATGAACGAACAAAAGCACTACACGAAGAAGATGTTGATGTATTCTACGGGTGTATAATGTGCCAAAGTTTTGCTCCAACACACGTATGTGTTATAACCCCAGACAGACCAGCATTGTGTGGAGGAATTAATTATTTGGACGCGAGAGCTGCTGCTAAGATAGACCCTAACGGGCCAATATTTGAAATACCAAAAGGAGAATGTTTAGATGAAAAATTAGGAATTTACTCGGGAGTAAATGAAGTTGTTAAAGAGAGGTCACAGGGAACTGTTGAAGAAGTAACCTTACACAGTGCATTGGAAAAGCCATGCACATCTTGCGGTTGTTTTGAAGCTATTGTCTTCTACATTCCAGAAGTTGATGGATTTGGAATAGCTCATAGAGGATTCAAAGGAGAGACACCAATGGGAATCCCATTTTCCTCTTTGGCAGGGCAGTGTAGTGGTGGAAAGCAAGTTCCTGGATTCGTTGGAATATCTATTGCCTATATGAAATCACCAAAGTTCTTACAGGGAGATGGTGGTTGGGAGAGGGTTGTTTGGCTTCCAAAAGAGTTGAAAGAGAGGGTTAAAGATGCGATACCTCCAGAACTCTATGACAAAATAGCTACCGAAGAGGATGTTAAAACTACCGATGAGTTAATCAAATTCTTAAAAGAAAAAGGACATCCATGTGCTGAGAGAATAGGAGCAGAGCCTATAGAAGAGGTTACTGAAGAGGAAGAGGAAGAAGCAGAAGAAGAGATGAAAGAAGTTGAAGGAATTGAAGTTCCAACAATGACTTTACCAGGAATGTTTGCTGGACTCCCACCAGGAATAAAAATAGTCCTATACAATGCAGTAATTAAAGCAGAAAAAATAATCATTACAAAAGAAGAGCCAGAAAAGAAGAAAAAGAAAAAATAACATATAAATA
>JBDOKN010000069.1:0-2729 GCA_039833665.1 Methanocaldococcus sp. | reverse complement strand
TTAGTTTTGGGCAAGGAATAGCATATATCTTAAAAGAGGGGTAAAAGATGATAATTATAACACCAAGATATACAATTATAGAGGATGGAGCAATTGACAAATTGGAAAATATCTTAAAAAAGCTTAACTTAAAAAATCCATTAGTTGTTACTGGAAAAAATACAAAAAAATACTGCAAATTTTCTTACGATATGACTTATTATGATGAAATCCTAAGCTCTAAGATATGTGAGCAAAAATTTGCAGGTTATGATTGCATAATGGGCGTTGGAGGAGGAAAAGCAATAGACACTGGTAAATATTTGGCTTATAAATTAAAAATTCCGTTTATCAGCGTGCCAACAACCGCATCAAATGATGGTATTGCCTCACCAATTGTATCTATAAAACAGCCCTCATTTATGGCAGATGCACCAATAGCTATTATTGCCGATACTAAGATAATAAAAAAATCTCCAAAAAGATTGTTAAGTGCTGGAATGGGCGATATAGTTTCAAATATTACCGCAGTTTTAGATTGGAAATTAGCTTATAAAGAGAAAGGAGAAAAATACAGTGAAAGCTCTGCAATATTTTCAAAAACAATAGCTAAGGAGTTAATAAATTATGTTTTGAACTCAAATTTATTAGAGTATCATACAAAGCTTGTAAAGGCATTGGTTGGGAGTGGCATAGCAATAGCCATAGCAAACTCTTCAAGACCCGCCTCTGGAAGCGAACACTTATTTTCTCATGCTTTGGATAAGTTAAAAGAGGAATATGGCTTAGATATTAATTCCTTACATGGAGAACAGTGTGGAATAGGAACGATAATGATGAGCTACCTGCATGAGAAGGAGAATAAAAAACTTTCTGGATTGCATGAAAAGATTAAAATGAGTTTAAAAAAGGTTGATGCTCCAACAACTGCCAAAGAACTTGGATTTGATGAAGATATCATTATTGAGGCATTAACTATAGCTCATAAAATAAGGAATAGATGGACTATATTAAGAGATGGGTTAAGTAGAGAGGAGGCAAGGAAATTAGCTGAAGAGACAGGAGTTATTTAAACAATCTTTGCTAATGCTAAGATTATCTCTAATAGAATTAACACCACTATGCTTCCCTCCAACAACAGCCCATAAAATTCAGTTAAATGTTGTCTTATCATTGTGTATATATCACTTATCATGTTCATCTTCTTCTCAACCCTTTTAATCCACTCTGAAACATAAAATATCTTACACAACCTTTCATACAACTCAGCATAATATCTATCTCCATACAGCATAAGAACATTTTCAATGCTATCAAAATATGATATATAGCTAATTCTCTGCAAGTATAAATCCTTAGATAGTTTTTTTAATCTAAAATATCCAAGCTTTTCCCACTGCAATCTTGTGAAGTATTGGATTGCTTCACTTAGCATGTTATCGAAAACTCTCAAATTTAAAACTCTAATACAGGCGAGTTCAATAATGTCAACTTCCTCCCAAAAATCTTCATTTTTATCTAAGATTATCCCATTGTCCCAATCTAAGATAATTAAATCCTTTGTGGAATATTTTATCTTGTTCATTAATAATTCGTTTATATACTCTTCTGGAACATCTTCATATTGATTTCTAAGAAGTTTTGTTAATATACTTTTATTTTCTTTTACAAATGAGTCAGGGTCAGAATACTCACTAAAACAGTATAAAGTGTAGCTCTCTAAAAATTTATCTGCATTATATTTTTTTAAATAGCTTAAAGCTTCATCAAATAACTCCTCTTTAAGTTCAAACAATTCTATTAAATTCTTATTTTTAAAATCTTTAACAATCTCTACGATAATGTTTTTTTCATATACTTTTATTGCTATCTCTTTGTTTTCTTCGGTAATTCTCTCAATTAAAGAGTATGTTGGTAAAAACTCCTCATAACTGCAAATTCTCTTCATTCTAAGTTTCATCATCTGTTCAGAATAAATGTTTTCTTTTAAATACCCCACAAGAATTTGGACAATCTTGCCGCTTAGAACGCTATCCATTTTCTCCCAATCTTTAATCTCTTTTTTAAATTTAATTTTTACTTTTTTATATAAAAACTTTATAATTTGGATAAAACAGTTTATACTATAAATTTAAATTTATAAATTAACTCTAAAAAATAAAAAAATGCGGGTATGGGGGCTATAGCCCGCCTTCTGTAATTTCGGTGACATTCGGCTAAGCGCCGAAACCGGCTTGCACCCCGGGCAGGGGAGATGCCCGTTTCACCGGTTCTCCGGAAGTCCTCAACTTTCACTATCATCGTCATCTCTTCCGGAGCCGTGTCGTTTCTGCTGCATCTCCCGCCCCTTCTCAGGGGACGCTGCCCATATATGGGGTGGGCGGAACTTCCTCCCCTCTTAAAGAGGGGAAAGTCACCAGCCCCCTTACCCGCTTATTTAAAATTTAAATATATAAATATTGTCTTCTAAAATAATAAAAAGTGGCCGGCGGCGTCGCCCCTTTCCCGCCAGATGGCAGTACTCGGGGCATCGCTGGGGGGCTTAACTTCCGAGTTCGGGATGGGTTCGGGTGTGGCCCCCCCGCTATGACCGCCGTACCAAGAAATAAATGATGCCCTTAAGGGCCATGCATAGGCTTCCACATCCGCTTAGTGTCTGGATACCCTGCCGGGCCCTCGGGCGATTAGTACCGGCGGGCTGAACGCCTCGGGCAGAGCCCTCGGCGCTTACACCCCCGGCCTATCAACCT
>JBDOKN010000068.1:0-2302 GCA_039833665.1 Methanocaldococcus sp. | reverse complement strand
AGATTTATGAAGATGTTTTAAACCAGCCACTACCTGCAACATATAAAGAAATTTATCGTAGTAATTTAGGAGAAATTTTAGATTATTATATTTTAAAAGAGTTTATTGAAAAGTTATAGTTAAGTTAATCCTTTTTAACTCTCTTTTTCTTTAATTCAGCAAGCTTTTTAACGGCTTCTAAATCAACATTCTCATCATAATCTATATAATTGTTATAAACTGCCCTCTTAAAGAATCCTTCTCCCCACTTGTTTCTTATCAAGACAGTTGAATAACCTTCTTCACTCCCTACATTACCAACTGAGATATCTGATGTTAAGCCAGTGAAATCACCACAAACTTTACAACCTTCTCTCATTGCAGATTCAACATCTTTAAGCTTATAATCAACAACATTTCCATCAACTAATGTAATCTTTAATTTTCCTTCTTTAATATCCATCTTTTTAATTTCCCATGGTTCTATTCCATCTGTTTTAAGCTTTTTAATCATCTTGCTATAATCATAGGTTTCAAAGCAGAATAAAGCAATTTTTAACCTTATTGCCTCTCTAAATGGTTTTAATAGGTCGTTATCTGATGACAGTATTTGAGTTATAGAGTTTATAACGCACGGAGTTCCTACAACAGCCAATTTTTTAAGTTTCTTTTCCATAACTGCTGTTTTTAATGCTTTTAATATTGGACCTTTCCATAAATATTTACTTCCAGCTGATTTTATAACATCCTCTTTTGATGTAGCCAAATATGACTCTGGCTCTAAAGTCCATTTATCATCAACCATTACAATAGCTCCATCTATTAAACCTTCATCAAATGCATTAGCCAATATAGCTGTTACAACCCCACCATTTTGAGCGTTCTTTATTTCTATTTTTGCTTTTGCCTTTACAGCTTTTAATATACTCCCCAATCCTTTTGGTTTTGGAATTGATGACTTTTTAATCCTTGGGCATGCATCATAACAAGCTCCACAAGGAACGTCATAAACAGCTGTTTTACAAAACTCGGCTGAGATTGGATGTTCAATAATATCTGCTGGAACTATTGTGCAAGAGCATTCATCACATTCAAACTTTACTGGACTTTCCTCTCTAAAATATAAGTTGTTTGCTGGACAAACAGCTACACAAGCTCCACAACCACTGCATCTATTGGTGTCCCAAACCTCTTCTTTTAGATTTTTGTAAGATTTCATTAATCTCACCTAATTTAGTGTTTCTTCCAAATAGTTTTAAAAATTGATAAAAATTACATTAAATCTGGCGTGTAGAGTTTTCCAAATGGTCTTTTTGATATTGGTGCTATTTTTGTCCATTTTGAATTTAGAAGTTTATTCTTAACTTCCTCTGGTAGATTAAACCACTTACAAAATTCTTCAATGTATGGTTTTATTTTCTCTAAATCCTCTTCAGTAAATTCTTTTATATCTGCGGCAACACCTAACTGGTCTTTATCTATCTCCCCTCTAATGTAAATAGCCCCTCCGTGGATTCCAGTTCCTATCATTCTTCCCTTAATTTTTCCTAAGTCATTTCCTTTTTCATCAATGTTTAAGACAATTATAATACCTCCAGCCATATACTCTCCTAAGAAATCCTTAGCTCTCCCTCCAATTACAAGGACGGGGACTTTATCCTTATATGCCTTCATATGAATGCCACTCCTATAACCTACATCTCCTCTAACAAAAACCTTTCCTCCCCTCATTGAATGGGCAGTTACATCTCCACTACTTCCATGAATAACTATTGTTCCATCGTCCATAGTGTTTCCAGGAGCGAATTCAGCATTTCCATAAACTATTATTGTAGGGCCATTCATGAACATACCCAAATCTCCACCAGGAATACCATAAATCTCAATAGTTAAATCCTTTTTTTGTAGTCCATTTCCAATAAATCTCTGCCCCAAAACATTTTTTAAGACAATTTTTTTGACATCTGGATTTTCCCTTAAAATTTGGTGGATTTTTTCATTCAACTCCCTATAATGCATATCCTTTGCATCTATAACAACCTCTTCCATGCCTTTCACCTTTAAAAATTAAGAAATTTTAAAACACAAAAATTAGGAAATATAATTTATCAAATTAGATTAAAATTATTCTCCTGCGGCTTTTATTCCTAAGACCTTTAACTCTTTCTCATTTAATCCAACTCCTCTCAACCTATCTCTATTACCCCTTAAACTTTCAATTGAATTAATTCCATTTGCACCTAAGAGTTCTTTAATCTCATGTGTCCATGCTTTTATTAGGTTGGCTACTCTCCTTGCTCCAACCTCTGGGTCTAATCTTTTA
>JBDOKN010000067.1:0-1689 GCA_039833665.1 Methanocaldococcus sp. | reverse complement strand
TATCAAAATAGATTGGGTGTTCTTTAGCGTTACCCATCCCACTTAATAAAATACAGCCGGTTTTTGCTTGGTTGTATATATCGGCTCTCGCATCTATATCCCATAATGGGTGAGACCTCCAAGAAATAGCATTTTCTTTAATTGTTATTGCATCTCTTGGACACATTACAACACATCTATGACAAGCTCCACATCTGTTTGAATAGCTAATAATCCTATTTCCTTCTCTCCTATGAACTCCCCAGGAACACTCTACCGTGCATCTTTCACATAACATACATTTGTTTGGGTCAACTTCAACCTTATACTTTGGAGGAACATAGCTGGGAATCATGATTTCACTTCCTCAAGTTTTTATTTTTTTAATTTATTTTAATCCTTTGTTTATTTCCAAGGTCTTGCTATGACTGGCATTCCAGCATCAGGCATCCAAACTCTATCTAAGTTAGGGCAGATTTTCCTTATAGCAGATTCCTCACTTGAAATAAATATCATATCATCCTTCTCAGCGGCAATTAATGGTCTCAACTTAATCCTATCTGTTAAACCAAACATTGTTGTATCTTTCTCAATGTCTCCATTCATAAATATTAAACCATGTGGAGTTCCAACTGCTATGGCAAAAGGACCATTTAACATTGCTCCTCCATAAGCCAATCTTATTGCAGTATGTAACTCTCTCTCTTCTTCTGGCATCTTATCTATCTCATCCCAGAATCTTGGTGCTAATGCTGATAAAGCATATTCAACTGGGATTTTGTGTTTTCTCATTAATAAATCTAAGATGTAGGCAACTACCTCAGTATCTGTTAATAATCTACACTTATAACCAAACATTTCAACAAATCTCCTGTTTGTTCCATAGCTTGTTATCTCTCCGTTATGGACAACGCTCCAATTTAATAAATTGAATGGATGAGCTCCTCCCCACCATGCCTTTGTGTTTGTTGGATATCTTGCATGAGCCAACCACATATAACCTTCATATTTATCTATTCTATAAAATTTGGCAACTTCATCTGGCCATCCAACTGCTTTAAAAACACCCAAATCCTTACCACTTGATATAACGAAAGCTCCATCTATTTTGTCGTTTATCTCCATAACTATATCTACTATGACATCCTCCTCTCTGTCAGCAAATTTTTCATCAACTTCATAGAAATATCTCCAAGGAATGTGGATTTTTTCTATAATTCCGTCCTCTGTTGGTATTTCCTCATCTTTAACTATTGTTCCATACTGCTCTAATACATTTTCAACCTCTACTTTTATATTTTCAAATTTTGGTGTGTTATCAATTAAAATATGGAATGCATAGCAATCTTTATATTTTGTTGGATATATTCCATAACCCACATAACCAGAACCTTTTCCATTACCTCTCTCTTTTAAGCTATCTAATGCTATCGCTATTTTGTCTCCTTTTATCATTCTTTTTTTTCTACTCATAAAACCGATAATTCCACACATAAACAACCCTCCATAAAGAGATATAAAAAGAGATGTTTTTGGGTTTTCTAAATATTGGTTGAAGTTATATTTAAATGATTATGGTCTTTCATTGTTATATGCAAATTTTATATTTAATGGTTTTTGGAAGCTACAATCCCTATTATAGTTCTTTTCAAAATATTTTTGGAATACATAGAGCATTAATGGACTCCTTCCATTAGGAAGGAGTTCAAA
>JBDOKN010000066.1:0-9685 GCA_039833665.1 Methanocaldococcus sp. | reverse complement strand
AGCATCATATCACCACAAAGTTATAAAAAACAGAAAAATTTTATTAAAAACTAAATTTATATCTATTGCGGTTAGATTTCAAAAGTAAAAAAAGTTTAATTAAAACAGAGCTGGGCATACAGCAAAGTATGCAGAGCATTTATTAATCTCTTCATTTTTCTTCTTAATGTTTTCTAATTTTTCAACTGCCTTAACATCAACTGCGTCTTTAACCTCAATTAATCCCTTCTCAACCATCTCGTTTATTATGTCCTCCACCATCTTACTTCTAACAATTACTGTGTTCCATCCATCCTCACTTCCAACACTTCCAACTGACACATCCGCGTATTTAGCTGAGAAGTCGGTGCAAACCCTACATCCCAAGTTGCAGAGTTTTTCAATCTCCTTTATCGGAATCTCATAAACAACTTTTTCAGTCCCAGCAAATCCTTTTTTCTTCAATGTTTCAACAACAAACTTACCTTTTGTAATGTTCATCTTAACAACTTCATCAATATTAACTCCAAATCTCTCCTTTATAATGCTCTTTATTGTGTCATAGTAGAAGTTTTTGGTGCAGAATAAACCAACCTTTAAAGTTAAATCAAACTGCAAACCTCCCAATATATGGCATGGCAAACCAACTAACCCAACCTTATCATAGTTTTCTGTTGCATACTCTAACAACTTGTTGTTTGGTGAGATTGAGTATTTGCTCTTTGTTGATTTCAATAATTCAGTTGGAGTTGTAGCTAAATAAGCTACTGGCTTCCAATTCTCATCTCCAACAACCACTACTGCATCCAATATACCATTTTCTAAGCAGTAGCTTAACAATGTTGTTGTAAATCCTCCATCTTGGGCATCAATATTTAATTTTGATTTTGCTGAAAGATATTTCATTATTCCTCACCCCGAAATCTTAATAAAGTTTCAAATTAAAAGAGGGATAAATCCCTCTTAATTCCCATTATTTTAATTTATAATGCCTCTTTTACTCTTATACAGTTAAAGAAGCAAGTTCCGCATTTAATACACTTGCTTATATTAACTTTTGGTTTTTCATCTATGGTTAAAGCGTTTGCTGGACATTTAGCAACGCAAGTTCCACAGCCAGTGCAGAACTCGTCGTTTATTGGCTTATCATCACATCCTAAACATAACTCTTTATTCGAAGTTAATAAGACCTCATTAACCTTCATATAGGCATCAATAATTGGTTTTCCAGCAATGACTTCGTAAGGTTTTAATACCAAGTATGAATCAACAACTTCCTTGTCTTTTTCAATAACTGCTTTAACTACTCTTTCAACCTCTTCCTCATCTGGTGGGCATCCAATTACTGCATAATCTACCTCAACAACATCCCCAACTCTAACAAATCTTTGTGGGAAGCCATTCTCTAAACCAATAAGCATTCTCTGGAAACCCCCACTTACAGCACAGCTACCAACGGCTATCAATACTTTTGAGTTTTTTCTAATTTCCATTATTTTTTTAACTTCTTCCTCATCATCCAAATTAACAGCTCCTCCAACCAATGCAATACCTTTTTCTTTTAGTTTGTTGTAATATTTTTTCTCAATATTTTTGATAATCTTACCACAAGAACCGCATCCGGTCATAAAATCACCCCTTATGTCAAAGATTTATAGGTAGTAGCATCTTTCACAGAGCTGAATGATTCTTTTTGCTTCATCGTTATTTACACTATCTAATACTGCTTTGTTGAAGTTCTCACTTGTTAATATTGTGTAATCCAAAATCTCTCTTCCAAGCAACTCAACTTTGTGATAAATAACCCCCTCTCCACCTTCTATAACAACTTCTCCAACAGCTTTTCCATCCTTTATAATTGGCTCCATGTATGGTTGTGTTAATTTCAACTTGTTTAAAAGTTCTATAATTTTATTTAAGCAGAATTCAATCTCAATCATCCTTGCAGATAGCACATCCCACAAGTTTTTTGATGTTATTAATCCTTCCTTATACATTCTTGCCAAAGCTCCACTATAAACTACCTTTCCATCATAGAGTGCTGTTTTTGGTAATCCATTTGTTTCTACTTTATTGGCATCAAAGTTGTAAGCATCAATTAACTCAACATCTGGCAATGGAATCTTTGCCTTTCTTTCATCAACCAACTTAACAAAGTCCTTATCAACTAAGCTTAATCCCTCTTTTGCCAAATTAATTAATTTTTCTCTCCTTTTATCGCTTATATTTTCTAAGACACCACCAACAGCTAAATATTTAGCTTTTTTCCCTAAAATTGATTTTATTTTGTTTCCAATATCTGCCAATTCATCTGTGTTTTTAAATTCATTTAACTTAATTGCATCTACCTCAACAATCTCCCCCAATCTTGCAATCTCTCTCAAATACTGCCCTTCATTTGGAACTGTTATGTTGTGGGCTTTCTCAACAGCCATAACTCCTGCTAATGCATGTGAGATTTCATTTAAACAACATAATCTTGTCATAGCTGGGGGAATAAAATCTATATCTCTCCCCATCATTGAGCTCTCAAACCCTCTAATTCTCATAATTCCACCTTTTTAAAATGTTTTAAAAAGTTTAAAAAGAATTTAAATTAAATTCCAAGTTTTTTCCTCTTCTCCATGATTGTTTGCTCTAATAAGTCAGCTGCTTTGTAAGGGTTTGGTTCTGGGATTAATTTTCCTCCAGTTAAGCCCTCAACTGCCTCTGTTAAAACCTTTGTTACCAACTCACTGCCAGTAACGAACGGAACTGGTGAAACGTGGACAGTGAGTCCCATATCAACTGCATAGGTTGCATCTGCCAGTGCCTGCTCCTCCAACCACTGTGGTGCTGAGGCAGCAACTGGTATGTCTGGGATATCAACTCCCAACTCTTCAGCAATTGCAACTGCAACCTGCTCAATTCTTGCAATACTTAGACATGCTCCGAAGTTCAATACTGGTGGAATTCCTAATGATTTACAAACTTCTTTTAAGTTCTCTCCAGCCAACTCTGCACTTGCTGGGTCAAACAATCCAGCGTGTTTCAATGGGCTGTTTACACAACCTCCTGCTAAGACCAAGATATCTCTTTTAATGAGCTCTTTTGTTAAGGTAACAATTATGTTGTCGTGTCCTCCACTTGCCAAGTTTGAACAACCAACGACTCCAACAACTCCTTTAATTTTACCGCTTGCAATTAAGTCAATTAATGGCTTTACACTTCCCCCTAAAAACTCAACTAATGATTCTTCTCCAACCCCAACAACTGATTTAACTTTCTCATCGTAGTAATCTTTCTGCATTCCTTTTCTCTCTTTGAATGCCTCGATTGCTTTCTTAATTATCTCTCTTGCCTTTTCTTTTGCATTCTCTGGCTCCCATGGGATGTATTCAGCCCCTTCAACATAAGCCATGTCATCAATACAGATTAATTTTGTCTTAGTTTTTTCAGCAACAAACTTCAATCCGTGGAACGTACAGTTGAATTCTGAGACAACAGCATCAATTAATCCGGTTGCAACCAATGGCTCTGTTGTGAAGTTGTTTGCTATGTAACCAACGAAGCTTTCTGGTAAGTGAGCAATTCTTGTCTCCATATCTTGTCCGTTACATGTTGCTCCAATAATTTTAATTTCCTCAGCTCCAGCTTCTTTTGCCATTTTTATTAAGTCCTCTTCCATTGCTGCCTCACATAATGGCTGGATTAATGCATGCTGGTGTCCAGTTATCATGATATTTACGTTGTTTGGCTTAACTGAACTAAATCCATTTTCAACTACTGTAATCTTTGGTGAGCCAAATAAGATGTCGTTTAACCAGCAAGTCATTAAAAGCCCTGTAAAGCCAGCATGTAATCCTAATCTAAGGCAGTGAACCAATAAATCCATTGGATTGCTGTTTAAGTTTGTTGAGGTCTTTGTTAATGCATCGACAATCTCTCCCTTAGCTCCCCCTGGAAGGATATCTAATTTTTCAAATACTTCCAATCTCTTTTCTGGACAGAGTTTTGGAACTAATTCACTCTTCTCCCATCTTGGTTTATACATATCATCCAATATGAATTCAGCTACTTCAACTGCCAACTGCTTAGCATCTTTATTTGCATCAAATCCAAGTTTTTTTGCTAAGAATCTTAATTTTTTCTCGTTTCTTATCTCATAGCTTCCTTCTCCTTTTCCAGCTGATAATAAAGCTCTTGCAGCGTTTTCAGCACAGTGGACATAACATGATGTTCCAGCAGCAACTGCCCTGCAGAAATTTCTTGCTACGATAACATCAGCAGTAGCTCCACAAACACCGTAAGGAGTTTTTTCTGTTATTCTACAAGGTCCGTTAGCACATAATATACAGTAAACACCTTTTAAACCATAAGGACACTTTGGGAATTGATTTGGGAATCTTGTGTGTGGTGTCTCTATACCCTTCAACTTTGCCTTTTCAACCATCTCCTTAACTTCTGGTATAGCAGCAATGCAGTTTTTCATACCTATCACCAACTATATTTTTAATCCATTTACGATAATCATTAATAATATAACGAATAAATAACATTAACGGTTTGGAAATCGTCTTCAAAAATTTTGTTGATAACGATATTCACATTAAAATAAATAATTTAAATTAATAAATATAATAAAAATAGAAAAATTTTTGTTATAGAAAAAAGAAACTTGGTTTAATTAAAAAATTTTAGAGATGATACTAATGAAAGTTAAAGATGTTATGAATAAAAATTTCATAAAAATCTCTCCAAATGATATTGGCGGAGAGGTTGTGCAAATGTTGTATAAGGAGAGAAAAAACTATGCTCCAGTTATTGAAGAAGGAAAGTTAGTCGGATGGATTACTGCCTTAGATTTACTTATTGGATGCAAACATTCAAAAATAGAGGATTTAATGCTGTTTATTGATGAGATAAAAATTTTAAAAGAGGATGATGAAATAACAGATGAGTTAATAGATGAAATGATAAAAAATGAAGACGTTGCCTATCCAGTTATTAATGATAGAGATGAAGTTGTAGGAACTTTGAGTGTTTTTGATTTGCTAAAATATTTTACAAAAAATAAATAACTTATTGTTGTTTTTGTTTTTTCATTTCTATGTGCTTTAAAATAACTTTTTCTATATCTTCTGGTTTATCTAAAACCTCAATTCCTTCCATTTTTCTAATTCTTTCAACATTTTCAACATCAACATCTCTCATATATAGAGTTAGCTTTTTATTTCCTGGTAGAATTGTCTCTACTTTTCCTTTTTTATTATCTGGTGGAAAAATATAGACAGGAACTCTTGCCTTCATTGCCTGAGCCACTGAGTTAGTTATTAATGTATCAGCAATTCCATAGGCAATTTTTGCAGTAGAATTGGCTGTTGCTGGAGCAACCAAAAACAAATCATACTTTCCAGTTTGTAACTTACCAACTAAGAATGGGGCGTTTGCATTAACCTCAACCCTTAAATCATAAAACTCATCCTCCAAAACCTGCCAAAGTTTATACCACTTCACAACAATCTTTGCATTTTTTGATAAATACACATCAACATCCAAATTGTATTTATTTTTTAGGTTTTTCATTATTTCAACAACTTCTGGGAGTTTATCCCCACATCCAGTTATTCCCCATGCAATTTTTAGCATAATGTTCCCCCTTTATCTTATACACTTTAACTAACTATCTATTCTTTTCTTTCAAAACCTCATAAAACCTATTAAGTGTCTTCCTCAAAACTCTCAACCCTTCTTCATCCTCCTCAACTCCTTTCTTCCCCTTATCCTTAGACCAAAATGTAGCTCCTAAATTAGCTCCAAAAGAACCTCCCCCAACCGGAATCATCTCATTTATTATAAAAAAGTCGTGTATTGTCCTTAAAGCAATCTCTTGCCCTCCATTTCTATCCCCACCAACGGCAATAGCCATTCCAACTTTACCCCTCAAAACCTTTGGATTTTTTGCAACTATTGCCCTGCATCTATCCATCAACGTCTTTAACTGCCCAGTAACATTTCCCTGATAGACAGGAGTTCCTATTACAATCCCATCAGCCCAGATAAGGTTTTCATAGACCTCTTCCATATCATCCTTATGAATACATCCTTCTTTCTTTTTTACACAGTAATCGCAGTGAAGACAGAAGTTTATGGTTTTTCTACTAACTGAGAAATATCTCACTTCTGCCCCCTTTTCTTTCAGATAGTTTAAAGCATAATTTACCGCAAAATGAGTTCCTTGCAATCTTGGACTCCCACTTATTCCAAATATTTTCATAATTCC
Source organism: Methanocaldococcus sp. (assembly GCA_039833665.1). Classification (GTDB taxonomy): domain Archaea; phylum AGJL01; class Methanococci; order Methanococcales; family Methanocaldococcaceae; genus Methanocaldococcus. The sequence goes on along the minus strand of JBDOKN010000066.1, from coordinate 3,444 downwards.
ACCTAAAAAATAAAAAATAGGAATATAAAAAGATTAATTTAGAGGTCAATATCTGCTAATCTTTTGCCAAATTCATAACATTTCTTTAAATCTTCCTCTTTTGGAGCAAATCTTATTTTTAAGCTTTCATCATCAACTATTTTAAATCCTAAACTCTCAAATATCTTTTTAATTTTTTCAGTTGCACATTCCATCCAACCATAAGAACCAAAGGCAACTCCAATTTTATCAATCGGTCTTATACACTCCATATACGATAAAAACTTGCCAACCTCAGGATATACATTCCTATTTACCGTTGGAGAGCCAATCAAAACATACTTTGCATCTAAGATTTCAGTCATAATTAAACTCAATGATGTTTCACAAACTCTATATATTTTAACCTCAACACCCCTATCCATCAAACCCTCGGCAATTGCATGAGCCATTTTCTTAGTTGAGTTATACATTGTATCATAAACAATAACCGCCTTATTTTTCATTTTATTGGTTGCCCACTCCTCATATTTTCCAAGTATTTCACCTATATATTTTTTCCAAATTACGCCATGAGAAGGACAAATAAACTCAATATCTAAACTTTTAACTGCATTTACTGCATCAGGAATAAGCATTTTATAGGGCATTAAGATATTTGCAAAGTAATCCTTTGCATGTTCAAAGACAATCTCCCCAATCTCGTAATCAAACCTTTTAGAACTTGCCAAATGTTGCCCAAACGCATCGTTTGAAAATAAAATCTTATCCTCTTTACAGTAAGTTAGCATATTATCTGGCCAGTGGAGCATTGGAGTTCTTATAAACTTTAAGGTTCTATTTCCAATACTTATCTCATCCCCAGTATCTACAACAATAAAATCCCAACCTTTTGTATCGTAATATAAAGATAAATGCTCCTTCCCCTTTTCATTTGTTATTATAGTGGCATTACTAATCTCAACTATCTTATCTACACAACCGCTGTGGTCTTTTTCTACATGATTAACTACAATGTAATCAATATCCTTTGGATTTATAACTTGAGATATTCCACTTATTAATTCATCAAACATATAATCCTTTGCAGTGTCAATTAAAACGTTCTCTTTATCTTTTATCAAATAAGAGTTGTAAGTTGAACCATATGGAGTTTCATAACCATGAAAGTCCCTAATCTCCCAATCAATTACACCAACCCAAAAGATATCCTTCTTTATCTCAACTACCATACTATCACCTTAAAAAATTAAAAAAGAGGTAATTTATTAAAAATAATAATTAATTTAAAGCTCAATTATTTTATAACCTTCATCTAAATACTTCTTTAAGCTTATGTGTCCAAATAAATCATTTTCTAACTTTAATTTTCCATCAATCTCATCTTTTACGTTAAACATGCTTGCACATGCCTCACAAACTACAAAATCATCTTTTAATTTTTCAAAATGATTTTTTAGTGGATGAGTATCGCTTAACAAATCTCTTGCCCATAGAACCGCCTCTCCCTCTAATAAAATTTTTACCTCATCTCCTTTCTCCTTCATTTCATTTGCAAACAATAACGTATGGAACATAACCGGCATATTTGGTTGATTTTTATGCAAATAAGAAAATATCAAGAATGCAACTTTCATATTTCCACCTTTAATATTTTTCACATTTAACTTCAAAGTATTTCTTTGGATGACTACAAGATGGGCATTCCTCTGGTGGTTCCTTCCCTACATGAACATATCCGCACTTTCTACAAACCCATTCTACGGGCTCATCTTTCTTAAATACAGTTCCAGCTTCAACCTCTTTTAATAATTTTTTAAATCTCTCTTCATGATGCTTTTCAGCTACTGCTATAGCTCTCAATCTATCTGCAATTTCTTTAAACCCCTCTTTCTCAGCAATTTCAGCAAACTTTGGATACATCTCCGTGTGTTCAAAATTCTCTCCTTCAATCGCTGATTTTAAGTTTTCAGCAGTACTTCCTAAAATTACTGGAACTTCCACACTATCAACTTTTACTGAGTCCTCGTTAATGTTGTATTTCTTTTTTAGCTCAGTTATTAGATAATAAAGCCATTTAGCATGTTCTCTTTCATTTTCAGCAGTTAATAAAAATATCTCCGCTATCTGCTCATACCCTTCCTGCTTGGCAATCTTTGCATAGCATGTATATCTATTCCTTGCTAAACTCTCCCCAATATATGCCTTAATTAGGTTTTTTAAGGTTTCTTTCATAAAATTCCCCTTATTATATAAGATTTTCATTCATCAAATACTACCCATTCATCCAATGGTTCAAAAGATTCTTTCCCCACCTTACCTCTACAAACTGGACAAACCCAGTCATCAGGAAGTTCTTCAAATGGAGTTTTTGGAGGGATATTTTGGCTCGGGTCTCCTTTTAATGGGTCATACACCCATCCACAAACTTTACATCTATATTTCCTGTATTTTGGTTTTTCACAAGTCCCATCCAATTTGCAAGCTATTTTAAGCTCTACCATATTACCACACTGAAATTTAAAATAAAAAAATAGGAATTAAGTTTATTCTAACTTTTTGTAGCAGAACCACCAATCTAAGCACTCAATTTCTCCTTTTTCACATGCTTCTTTTCTCTGCTTTATCTCCTCTACTGATGACGCCGGTGGGATTATTACCTTGTCTCCAATTATGTCATTCTCTGGCCAGTTTGCTGGCATAGCAACCCCTTTCTCATCTGAAACCTGAAGGGCTTTGACCAATCTCACAATCTCATCTAAGTTTCTACCAACTTCTTGTGGGTAGTAGATGATAGCCCTGATTATTCCCTTATTATCTACGACAAATACAGCCCTAACTGTATTATCTCCCTTATATGGACTTATCATTCCTAATTTTTCTGCTAACTTTCCTCTATCATCTGCTATAATTGGAAACTCAATTTCAACATTTAATTTTTCTTTTATCCATTCAGTCCATTTTAAGTGGCTGAAAACCTGGTCTATACTCAATCCAATTAATTCAGTATTTAACTTTCTAAACTCATCGTATCTTTTTTGAAATCCTACAAATTCTGTTGTGCAGACAGGAGTGAAGTCAGCAGGATGGCTGAATAAGACAAACCATTTTCCTTTTTCTGTGTAATAATCTGGCAATTTTATAGTTCCATGTGTAGTTTTAACCTCTACCTCTGGGAACTTTTCTCCGATAACTGGCATTTTCTCTTCACACATAACTATCCTCCCCCATATTTTTCTTTTTTATATATCTTTTAAGAAGGTCATAAATTAAAACTTACTTTCATCTTCTGCTCTTCTTGCTACTAATTTTGGGTCATATCCTTTAAACCCACACTCTGGTCTATAACATGTCACATCATAGAATGTGCATGCCTTTCCACAATTTGGACACCTCTCTGGCGGTTTATCCGCCTCGAAGACATATCCACAATTTGAACATTTCCACCATGGCATATTCTTCACC
>JBDOKN010000065.1:0-5001 GCA_039833665.1 Methanocaldococcus sp. | reverse complement strand
TGGTTTTGAGATGAAAGATGGAATAATCGTTGTTGATGGTAATGCGGGGAAATTTTTAGGGGCTAAAAAGAAAGGAGGAGTTATATACGCAAGGGATGGGAAAGAAGTTCCCCCCACAAAAAGATATGAATTAAATAAGGACGATGTCGAGTTTTTAAAATCTCTTGGCTATACTGGGAAGTTTTATAAATTTGTATAACTCTAAGTTTGATTTATTTTTATTATTTTTATATTTATAGATGTTCAATATTATGACATGAATATTCACAAAATAGTAAGTTATATATATCAAGTGGATATATAGTAGATAATGTAAAAAACATGAACAAAAATTCTAAAATGGTGAATAAAATGGTTAGCGAAGTAATAAAATTAATTGAGGAAGGGAAAATAGAGGAAGTCCTTAAAAAAGTTGAAGAAATAAAAGGAGATGCTCAGCTTGAAATAATTGCCCTAACTTTAATAGAAAAAGGATACTGCGATGAGGCAGTTAAAGTTGCTGAAAAAATATCAAGTTTTGGGTTAAGAGATGAGGTTTTAAGGAAGGTTGCTATTGCATATATTGAAAATGGTAATGTTGATAAAGCAATGGCCGTAGTTGAAAAGATTAAGACAGAAACTGATTTGGAAAAAATAGCTACGAAATTAATAGAGGTTAAGAAATACAGAGAAGCATTAAAGGTTGCTGAAAAAATTAAGTCAAGAGCAATTAAAGAAGAGATATTAGTAGCAATAATAAACGCTTTATTAGATGAATTAGGAAAATAACTTTAACAACAATATAAAATTAACTCTTTTTAATTTTTAAATTAGTTTCCAAAGTGAAAAAAAGTATTAAAAGGTTTAGCCAAACCTTAAAAGAGTTTTAAATTTTTTCTGCAAATGCAAACTTGCTTTTTACAGCTGTTATTTTTACATTGACTATTTCTCCTTTCTGTGTTTCGGGAACGAAGACAACGAAGCCCTCAACTCTTGCTATTCCGTCTCCGCCTCTACCCATGTCTTCAATTGTAACAGTGTAGGTTTCGCCTTCTTTAACTGGAACATTTCTTCTAACTTCATTATTTCTTACATTTCTTCTTCCTTTATTATTAAACATTCAATTCACCAAATTTCAAAGTAGTATGTTATTTCATTGCATCTTTGCTCAACAATAACCTTGTCAAAAGGGGTATAAATACTTATGGATGTGTAAATATTTTTATATTTTTACACAACTATAAATAAAAGGATTTAGTCCTTCTTTTTTCTATACTTTAAAGATTCTTCTAATAATCTCTCCTTGGCATTTTTAAATTCTTCTTCATTAACACTTTCTTCAAATCCCAAGTATTTTAAAACAAGTTCGGCATATTTAAAGTATTCATCTTCAACTTTATCATCTCCCAAATAAAGCCCTCTACAATGCCTCAAAAACCATATATCGTAGGTTAAAGTTAATTTTCCATTTTTAAGTTGGACTGAGTAAGGTCTTAATCTACAAATTAAAGGTCTTACCTTATAAATTTTACATTTTTTGGTTTTTTTATCTAAAAATATGCATTTTCCTCCAACTTCTTTAAGTTCTCCAATATGTCCGTTGAAAAATTTAACATATCTTTTTAAAACTTCGTTAAATGGTATTTTCAGATAGCCAGCTATTCTTGCTAAATCCTTTTTTGTAACCGTTGGAGCATCACAACAAAATCCACATTTTATGCAATGATATGCAATCCCATTTAAATATACATCAAATTTTATCTTCTTATTCTTCATTGACGTCCCTCTCTTCACATTTTCCACATAAAATACATGGTTTTATGTGCCCAGCTAAAAAGTCAATTGCTTTACTAATTTTTATGTGGATATTTTTAGGGAATTTGTATATGACATAACCATATAAAATCCCTGTAATGACATCAACAATCCAGTGCATTCCCATAATTAAAGTTGAGATTGGAATTAATATTGCCAATGCAAAATAAATATAATTTAGGGGTTTTTCATCTTTTAAATGTAATGCCAATAAAAAAGAATATGCAGTATGTAATGATGGGATTTCGTAGGTTGGTTTTGTAAATATCCAAAAGTAATGCATATTTATTAAATCTTTGGCAACGCCAACCTGAAATGGTGACTTAACTACAACAAAAGTATATATTAAACCAGCAAACAACCAGCCCAAAGCTAAGTCAATTAAAATCATATCACTTTTTAAAAAGTCCTTTTTTATAAACAAATAATAAGCAATACCTCCAACAATCATAAAAGAAAATCCATATAAATAAACAATTTTAAAAAATTCAATAACAATATTTGGTAATGACTGTAAAATTAAATAAAATTCTTTATTACACAATGGTAGATTAAACAATAAATTAGTTAAATCAAGCGGGGTTATAATTTGAGAATACCACATTAACCCGCCCCATAGGACATAGGCAATGGGATAGATTGCCAACCTAACTAAAATCCTTTTATCCACAATCTCACCATTTAAATAAATATTTTTTGGGTGATACTATAAAATTCTTAGAGGCAATTGTAGATTTTTTAGAGAAAAATGTAAAAACCATATTTTCCTATCCTGGAGAGCAGATACTACCGTTGTATAATGAGATTGAAAATAGCGGTATAAAAAATATTATGGTTAGGGATGAGAGAGGAGCTGGCTTCATGGCTGATGGTTATGCGAGGATAACCAACTATATAGGAGTTTGCTTAGCAACAGCAGGTCCTGGAGCTACGAATTTAACAACACCAATAGCAACCGCCCATAAAGACAACTCATCCGTCTTAGCAATCACTGGAAGATGTGCAAAAAAATATATTGGAAAAAATTATTTTCAAGAAATAAATATGGATTTTTTAAATTTTTATAAGGGATATTTTGTTGATAAGGCAGGAGTGAGCTTTATAGAGAAAGCATTTATTGACTGCCTATATAATAAAAAACCTGTTCAGCTAAATATCCCAGTTGATTTATACTGGGAAGAGGCAAAAGATATAAATATAACCACATATACAGATATATATAGAGATGATGAGATTATCCACGATAATAATATAAAAGAGATAAATGCCAAAAAACCACTATTTTTGATAGGACAGGGAATATTTGGAACTTTAAGTTATAAAGAAATGCTAAAAATATCAAAAATACTACAAAAAATAAACTGCCCCATAGCTACAACATTTCCAGCAAGAGGGGTTATTAATGAAAAATTGGATAACTGTATTGGGTTAGTTGGGAGGAGGGGGGACTTAAAATCTTTATTAGATGCAGATAAGATAATAAATATTGGCTCATCTCTATCTTACAACACCTATGTTGAAAGTGTTAGGGAAAAGCTTTTAAGTAAAACTGAAAATATACAACTAAAACCAAAAAATATCAAAGAGTTAAAAGAATTTTTTGAAAATTTAAGCATAGAAAATAACAGTTGGATAAACGAAAATAATAACAAATTTTTACCTTCTGGGGATTATTCAAACAAAATCTATGAGATTATTAAAAATATCCCAGAAGATGCCGTAATAGTTACAGATGCGGGAAAACATACGGTATTTACCTGCTTATTAAAAACCTGCGTTATTCCGAGAAATATCATTTCCTCTCACTCATTTGGAACTATGGGTTTTGGTTTGCCTGCATCTATTGGGGTAAAATTTGGGACTATTGATTTCAACATCGATAGAGAGGTTGTGTTAATTAGTGGGGATGGCGGGTTTTTAATGAATGTTGAGGAGTTGCAAGTTGTAGCTGAAAATAACTTAAAAATCTTAATGGTTGTGATGAAAAATAATAATTTAGCTGAATTTTGTAAGATAAAAAATCCAAACTTCAACAAAATAGCCGATGCCTTTGGAATAGATAACTGCTACATTGAAAATGTTGAAGACATTGGTTCAGAAATTAAGGGATATTTAAAAAAGGATAAGCCGTTATTGATGGTTGTTGAAACAGAAAACGAGCCATTACCTAAACCAAATATTTAGATTTATAATTTGACTTTATAAAATTCAAAAATTTAATTTTACGGAGGGATAATATGGGAGAAGTTTTAAATGAATTATTTGAAATTTTATCAAAAGATTTACACTTTAATGCCACTAAACTGAATTCTGAAACATATCAGCAGAATTGGAAAGTTCCAGAGGGATTTATATCGATAATAGGAATTGAAAATGCTAAAATGCCTGTCTTTTACTATGGGATAACAAACTCATATAAAAAAGAATTTAAAATTAAAAAAGTGATTTCACCAAAAGGGCAGAAGCAGATTTTTGCAAGAATCTACTACATATTTGACAGGAGAGATATCATTGAAAAAGAGAAATATGTTGTTGCCAATGCATTTAATGGGCTTTTATTATTAATAAAATTTGATAAAGCTGAGTTTATTGAAAAAGCTGTAGAAATGCTCACTAATGGCTATGAAGAAGATAATTTCATTAAAGAAGTCCTTAACAATATAAAAGAGAAAAACATGTTTGATGATATAGAGGAAACAATAAGATTCGTTGCTAATAGAGATTACAATTGGTTAATTGGAAGGATAAAATATAACATGGGAATTTTAGAGTATTCTGGGCAAGGTTATTATTTAATACCAATAAAAACAAACATGCAAATAACACCTGGAATAAAAATCAATAATGGTAGGGTTATAATTGATTTAGAAAACTCTCACTTGTTTAAAAACTTTATTGTATATGTTGATACCGTAAATAATAAAATAATCTATAACAAAGAGAGATTATGCAATAAAAATCCAGCTATATTGGATATAATGTCAAAGATAGATGATAACACCTGTCCATGGTGTGGTGCTAAGTTGAGAGTAGTTAGAACAAAAAAAGGAGAGTTCTTGGGATGCACAAATTATCCAAATTGTTTGTATAGAAGATTTCCAAAGAAAAATTAACATTCAATATTTATTTTAAATAATTACAAACTCTCTCAAACATCAAATCAGTTGGGTCTTCTAACTCAATAGCCCCAAGTTTTTTCCCCATGTT
>JBDOKN010000064.1:0-5728 GCA_039833665.1 Methanocaldococcus sp. | reverse complement strand
ACATTTAATTTTTAGATTAAAATTTAGTTATTCATCAACATAATAATACTCTCCTTTCTCCTTCATGCCCATAGGGCTTCGCCCTATTGGGATACCCAAGGATGCATTGCCTCGCTAACGCTCGGCAATGCCTCTTAGTTATTCATCAACATAATAATACTCTCCTTTTTCTTTCTGCATAATATCTCTTTGACTTCCTTCTTTATTAGCTCTCGGCCTTCCTGTCTCCGGGTCTCTTCTAAATGTAATTTGCATCTCTTTTAAAAATTTATTAGCTCCATCTCTTTTATTCATTGGACTGCTACCAACTCCAAACCTCCCTGGCTCTCCACTGAATACAATAAATCTATCTGAAATGTAATCCTGGAATAATATGTCGTGGTCAACAACGAACATCCCTGCCTCTTTTTCATCTGCTATCCTCCTTATTACCTTTGAAACTCTCAACCTTTGCTCAACATCTAAAAATGCTGATGGCTCATCCAATAAATAGATATCCGCATCTCTACTTAAACACGCGGCAATAGCAACCCTCTGCAACTCTCCACCAGATAACTCTTTAACTTCCCTATCCAATAATTTTTCTAATTGTAAGGGATTAATAATCTCTGATTTGTAATAAGACGTGTGTATGTTAGTTATAGAACTTAATAAGTCCTCAACAGTTCCATCATAATCTGGGCTAATATATTGTGGCTTGTAAGAGACCTTTATATCTCCTTCTTTAATAACCTCCCCTTCATCTGGTTTAATTATTCCCGCCAACAACTTAACAAATGTTGTTTTTCCAATACCATTAGCCCCTAAGATACCAATAACCTCCCCTTTGTAAATAGTTCCTCCACTAACTTCTAATTTAAAATCTCCCAATGTTTTTTTCATTGGTGAATAGCTCAACAAAATTGGTCTATTCTTAAAGTCAATAACTGCCCTCTTCTCAAATATAATTGGTTCTTTTCTAAATCTTATGTTCTCTTCCCTCAACTCTCCGTAGAGGTATTCATTAATTCCAACCCTAACACTCTTAGGCATTGAGACAATACCGTAAGCTGATGGAACCCCATACATAATATGGATATAATCAGATAAATAATCCAAAACAATTAAATCGTGTTCAACTACAACAACTTTATTTAATTCTCTAATTAATCTCGCAGCGTTAAACCTCTGCCTAATGTCCAGCCATGAAGATGGTTCATCAAAGAAATAAATATCTCCCTCCCTTAAATATGCCGCGGCAATAGCAACCCTCTGCAACTCTCCACCAGATAACTGGCTTAATTCTCTATCTAAAATGTTTTTCAGCTCTAACTTTTCAACAACTTCATCAAATTTACCTTTTTCATCAATCTTCTTTAATAATTCTCCAACTTTCCCCTTAACAACCTTTGGTAATATATCAACATACTGAACTTTATGAATTGCCTTTATTCCTTTGTTTTTTAATTTTTCAAAATAATCCTGTAATTCAGTCCCTCTAAAGTATTTTATAACATCATCATAATTTGGCTCTTTATCATGCTTACCTAAGTTAGGAATTAACTCCCCAGCTAAAATTCTTAAAACGGTAGATTTACCAATTCCATTCTGCCCTATAATCCCAACAACCCCATCTCTTGGAATAACTAAACCAAAGAGCTTAAACCTATTCTGCCCATAAGAATGAACTATCTTATCCTCACTCAACTCTTCTGGCAATCCAATAATTGATATTGCCTTAAATGGACATCTTTTAACACATATTCCACAACCAGAACATAAAACCTCTGATATTACTGGCTTTCCTGTGTTTTCATCAATCTCTATTGTTTTTTCTCCCATTCTCACTCCTGGACAGTATTTCATACATTCCATAGAACATCTTTTTGGCTGACATCTTTCATAATCAATGATAGCCAATCTCATAAAATCACCCCCTAAATGAATAAAATTAATTATATTTTAAATTTTTAAAATAAAAGAATAGAAAAGCTTTTTAAAGAAAAATAGATTAATTTATTCTCCTCTTACTCTCTTAGCAACTTCCTCAGCCATTTCAAAGGTATTTAAGTTCCCTCCCAAGTCAGGAGTTGTTAGTCCAAGAGATAAAACCTCTTCCAATGCTTTTTCAACTTTATCAGCCGCTTCATATTCTTCTAAGTATCTAAGCATTAAAACAGCACTTAATATTGTAGCTGTTGGATTAGCTATCTTCTTCCCAGCAATATCTGGAGCTGAACCATGAACTGGCTCAAATAATCCATGCTCATCTCCTATATTTGCTGAAGGAGCTAAACCTAACCCCCCAACAGTTCCAGCAGCTCCATCTGATAATATATCTCCAAACAAGTTGGATGTGACAACAACATCAAATGTTTGTGGTTTAGTTATAATATACATGTTCATTGCATCTATATAGTAATCCTCTGCCTTTATATCATCATACTCCTCAGCAACTTTATAAAATATCTTTTTAAATAATCCATCAGTTAATTTTAAGACATTTGCCTTGTGAGCACAGGTAACCTTTCCCTCTTTACCCATCTTCTTCCTTTCTCTTGCTAAATTAAATGCAAATCTAAATATCCTTTCACATGCCTTTTCAGTAATAACTCTTGTAGCTATTGTAACTCCCTCATCAATCTCTGCCTCTATTCCCTTATAAAGCCCTTCTGTATTTTCCCTAACTATAACATAGTCAATATCTGGTCTTAGGCATTTAACTCCTTTATATGCTTTAACAGGTCTAACATTTGCATAGGTATCTAATATTTGCCTCAATTTAACTATAACATCCGCCGCCGTTTCCCCAGCCGCTCCAAATAAAACTGCCTCACAATCTAAGGCAGTTTCAATTGTTTCCTCTGGAAGAGCTTTACCAGTTCTTTTATAAACCTCATCTCCTGCCTCAGCATAGACAAATTCAAACGGCAATCCTGTTGCCTCCAAAACTTTTATTGTTGCTGGAACAACCTCTTTACCAATCCCATCTCCTTCTATAACACATATTTTATGCATAGTTATCACCAAAAGATTTGTGGTAAAATAATAATAACTAATGACTTAAAAACATTTTTCCAATAAAAATAAATACACCACAGAGATATATGATTTTCCAATAAATTTTATTTGGTGATTAAATGAGAGAAAATTGGATAGAGTTGGAGAAAAAATATCATCTCCAAATCTATGGAAGGTTGCCAGTTGTTTTAGTTGAAGGTAAAGGAATGGAAGTTTATGATATTGATGGAAAGAAATATCTTGATTTCTTAGCTGGAATTGGTGTAAATAATGTAGGACATTGCCATCCAAAGGTTGTTGAGGCAATAAAAAAACAAGCTGAAACTTTAATACATACATCTAACATCTACTACACAATCCCACAAATAAAGTTGGCTAAAAAGTTGGTTGAGTTAAGTGGTTTAGATAAAGCGTTTTTCTGCAACAGTGGAGCTGAAGCTAACGAAGGAGCTATAAAATTTGCAAGGAAGTATGTGTCAAAAGTATTGGGAAGAGAAGGAGGAGAGATAATTAGCATGTATAACGCATTCCACGGAAGAACTTTAACAACATTGGCAGCTACACCAAAACCAAAGTATCAGGAGGGCTTTTATCCTCTACCTCCAGGATTTAAATATGTCCCATTCAACGATATAGAGGCGTTAAAAGAGGCAATAACAAACAAAACCTCTGCTATAATTATTGAACCGGTTCAGGGAGAAGGAGGAATTTATGTAGCTGATAAAGATTATTTAAGGGCTGTTAGGGATTTATGTGATGACAAAAATATCGTTTTAATCTTTGATGAAGTGCAGTGTGGAATGGGAAGAACTGGAAGAATGTTTGCCTATGAGCATTATGGTGTTGAACCAGATATCTTAACATTGGCAAAAGCCCTTGGAGGAGGAGTCCCAATAGGGGCAGTTGTTTTAAAGGATGAGATTGCTAAGGCATTGAGTTATGGAGACCATGGAACAACCTTTGGAGGAAATCCATTAGCTTGCTCTGCTGCTTTGGCATCAGTTGAAGTTATTGAAGAACTTATTAGAGATGATAAAGTTATAGAGAAAGGGAAATATTTCACTCGAAAACTCGAAAACCTTATGAAGAAATATGGCTTTATAAAAGAGATTAGAGGATTGGGTTTAATGATTGGAGTAGAGCTCGAATTTAATGGAGCTGAAATTGTTAAGAAAATGCTTAAAAAAGGATTCTTAATCAACTGCACTTCTGACACAGTTTTAAGATTTTTACCTCCATTGATTGTAGAGAAAGAGCATATAGATGCCTTAGTTAATGCATTAGATGAGGTTTTTACTGAGATAAAAAAATAATTATTTTTTATTTTTATTTTCATTTTTTTGTGGTTTAACTACTTTAATCAATATTGCATTTGTTGGGCATCTACCGGCACAAAACTTACAGTTGTGGCAGTATTCAACATCATAAGCATAATACTTTCCATTCTCATCTCTCTTCCAAATAAGTGGAGCTTTGGGACATACATCATAACATCTTCCGCATCCAATACATTTTTCTTTATTTACAATAATTTCAACTGCCATTTTATCCCCAAAATTTTATATATCTAAACAACAAAAATACCAAATGCGGATATTGTAAGATTACATTAATATTAATATCTGTCCGAAATTCGGTGATATTATGGACGAGAAAGACCTAAAAATTATCGATATTCTTATGAAAAACGGAAGGAAATCATACACCGATATAGCAAGGGAGTTGGGAACGAGTGAAAGTTCTATAAGAAAGAGGATTAAAAAATTGGAAGAAGAGGGGGTTATTAAGGGCTATACTGCAATAATAGACCCTTCAAAGATTGGATACAACGTTGTGGCTTTAACAGGATTTGATACGGAGCCAGATAAATTTTTAAGTGTTGCCAAAGAACTGTGTAAATTTGATGAGGTTAAAAAAGTATTTACATCAACAGGAGACCACATGATTATGACAGAAATCTGGGCTAAAGATGGAAAAGAGTTTTCTGACTTAATATTTAATAAAATTGGGAAAATTGAAGGTATAAAAAAGATTTGCCCAGCGATTATTTTAGAGCAGTTGAAATAAAGTATTTTTAAATAAAAAATTATAATCTAAATCTAAAAATAATAGTCCTTTTATTTTAAAACCTTCCCAGTCCTTAAATACCAGATATACAAATCCAATTCAGAGAGCTTTAAATTAACTTCTTTCCCAATATCTCTCAATATATTTTCAATCTCTAAATATTTTTTCCTACTCAATGTCTTTGGAATCTCATCAATGTAGTTGTTTTCATAAAGCTCTCTCAAAATATGCCTGTCAATTATGGCAACGTCATCATAACCAACATTCCTCAAAAAGTGGCTTGCCTCTTTATATCCAATCCCTTTTATATTTCTCACTAAAAACTCTCTTGCTACCTTTTCATTTTCAAAACTCTCAACTATATCTTTAATATTTTTAAATCTTCTTGCTAAAACAATGTATTCTGCCCTCTTCCTATAAAATCTATGCCCTAAAATCTTTAATTTCTCCTCCAACTCCTCTTTTGGAAGTGTTAAAAATCCATTTCCAATTTCTTTTTGTATTCTTATTCCTCCCTCAGCTGTAAAATTGGCTGTTAAAATGCAAAAACACAGCTCTTTAAACCACTCCTCATTGGATTTATTTTTAAAAGATTTAAATTCTTGGATTCTTTTATCAATGATATTTTTAATTTTAGAGTTTTTTAACCCCTCAATCTTTT
>JBDOKN010000063.1:0-4340 GCA_039833665.1 Methanocaldococcus sp. | reverse complement strand
CAATCTATGAATTAACATCTAAGATAGCAGAGAAGATTTTTGATATGTTGATTTAATCTCTACTTGTGGCTTTCAACCTATTTTCATTTAATAATAAATCAAGAGCATCATTTATATCTTTAACAACTATGTCAGAGCTTAATATTGTTTTACTCCAAGCTCCTTCATCTCCAATAACGCAGATACCTAAATCAGCATTTTTTAATAGCAGTTCATCGTTATTTCCGTTTCCTATGGCGATAATTTTTTTATTAGGATTTTGTTTTCTTAACTCTTCCAAAATTTTTAATTTAGCTATCTTTTCACTGCCATATTTCTCCCTATCTACCTTCATACCTTTGACGTTCAAATTATTTGCTATATCGTTTAAAGTTCCAAAAGTATCTGCTGATAAAATATATATCTCAGCTTTTTCTTTTAAAATAGCCAATCTCTCCTTAACTCCTTCTTTTATCTTTCCGTCAGTTGCTATTGTCCCATTTAAATCTAAAAGAATAATCATAGTATCAGCCAAGTGTTTTTTATTTGAATTAAAAAAAGAGATATAAAAATATAGCCATTAGAATTTTTAATAGCTTAAGGATTTTTATAAGCTCCTTCTCTTCTACTTATTTTTCTAATTACTATTATTTTCTCATCCCATAAAACAACATATTGAACCTAAATTTTCCAATTCTAACTCTATAAACGCCATCACTACCTTTTAATCTTTTAATATCAAAATTTTCTTTTGGAATGGGATTGGTTTTTAATGTTTCTATTAATTCTTTAAATCTTTCTAAGTTTGAGAGCGGTAAATCCTTTAAATCTTTTAAAACTCTTTTATGTATTTCAACGTTAAACTTCATAGCAATCCCAATTCTTTTAATGCCTCATCTGCTGGAATTGTATCTTTTTTATCTAAAGATTTTTTAACATCCTCTATAATCTCCTCATAACTCTCTTCAAACTCCTCCTCTGGAATAGTTAATGCCTTCAATTTTAATAGCTTTATCTCCAATTTTTCAATTCTTTCAGAGATTTCATCTCTTAATTTTTTCAATTCATTTAATTCAGTTTCTATTTTTGATATTTCTTTGTTTATATTGAGCATAATTATCCCTATATCAATTATTTGTTTTAATTTTTACAGTTTTAACATAAAAAATTTCCGGTTTTAGTCCCTTGTTATCATTGTCCCAATGCCTTCCTCTGTAAATATCTCCAATAACAAAGCATGAGGAATCTTTCCATTTATTATATGAACGCTCTTAACTCCATGCTCTAAGGCATATAAGGCACTTTCTGCTTTTGGAATCATCCCTCCTTTTATTCTGCCATCTTCAATCATCTCTTTTAGTTCTGAGGCGGTTAATTTCCTATGCAATGTCTCTGGATTATTTATATCATCCATTATTCCATCAACATCAGTTATTAAAATTAATTTCTCTGCCTTTAAAGCTCCTGCAATGTCTCCAGCAACGGTATCAGCATTTAAATTATATGCCTCTCCCTTTTCATCCAAACCAATTGGTGATACAACTGGAATGTAGCCATTGTTTATCAAAATCTCCAATAGTTCAGTATTAACTTCAACTGTCTCTCCGACTCTACCTAAATCAACTTCTATCTCCTCCCCTTTTTCAGTTTTTATCTTTTTTAATTTTTTCTTTGCTAAGATTATCCTTCCTGACTTTCCAGATAACCCAACGGCCTTTCCACCAAACTTTGATAATTTTGAAACAATATCTCCGTTAATCTTCCCAGCTAAGACCATCTCAACAATATCTAAGGTTTCTTCATCTGTAACCCTTAACCCATGAACAAACTCTGGCTTTTTACCCATTTTTTCCATTGCTTTGTTGATTTCTGGACCTCCTCCATGAACAACAACGGGATTTATACCCACATATTTTAATAAAACAATATCCTGAGCTGTCCAGTTTTTTGCACTCTTATCAATCATTGCATGCCCACCATACTTTATAACAAAAATCTTCTTATAAAATTTCTGAATAAAAGGTAATGCCTCCATTAAAATCTCTGCTTTTTCTATCCTCTTTATCATCATCCCACCACAAAAGTTTTTAAATAATTTTTAAAATTTTAAAATTAGGTAATCGATATAATATTTAAAACTTAGTAGCAATAACTTTAAATAATAGTTAAGGTAGTAAGTAAGGTAATTAATAAAAATTAGGATTTTAGATAAAACGAGATTTTTAGTAGTTGGTGAGAGAAGATGCCGAATTATCATGTGACTTTACAGGCAGCATATATTGTGAGAAATGTAGATGATGTAGAAGATGCTATAAGCGTTACTATATCCCAAATTGGAAAGATGTTGAATAAGGAAGGATTGAATTACGTAGATATAGATATTGGATTAACTATCTGTCCAAAATGTGGAGAGTTAGTGGATTGCGTATTGGTTGTAGCAAGAACTGCCTTAGTTGGTGTTTTATTATCTATGAAGGTCTTTAATGCTGAAAGTCCAGAACATGCTATAAGGATAGCTAAGGCGACAATTGGAAAGGTTTTAAAAAATATTCCATTGGAACCAGTTGATGTTGTAGAGTTGGAAAAATAAGAGTAAAAAAATTAAATAAATATAATTTTAATCTATCCCTTTTTAAATCCTAATCCAAATCCAACAAGGAAGGATGTCCCAAAAGATAACGAATGAATAAGTCCAATAAGCTTATCCCCAAATACCAATATTGAGTTTTCAAGATTTCCAAGCAATGCTGAAAATGCCTCTTTATTTATGCTAATAACTCCTATTTTAGCTAAATATGAAAGAGATAATACATAAATCCCTATTAAAAATGCAACTATCTTTATGGCCTTTTTTGCAGCCCACCCAACTACAAAGCCAATAACAAACCCACTACCTACATCTGGAATAAATTGCGAAATGTCCAAAATAATCACCTTAACCTGTGCATTACCTAAGGAAGAGTTTCTTTAATTTTATATATAAAAGTTTCTCTCCAAGAAGTGATAATATGAAAACATACATTGGAAAGATACATTTAAAGTGGTGTAAAAATTGTAATGTCCCATTGTTGGGAAGGGTTTGTGAAATTTGTGGCTCAAAAGCTGAGGCAGTAAAAATAACTCCACCAGGAGACCCAAGGTTGGGATTTCAGTATGATATCGACTTTATAAATGAAATTTTAAAAGAAGAGTTTGGAGCTAAAAATGTATTGAATGGAAAAGTCGTTCTACTAAACAAAATTCCAGGTAATGAGGAGAGTTATGAGGTTATAGTTGATGGGGAGGTTAAATATTTATTATATTTTGATGAAGATATAGAGAGATGGAAGATTAAGTTAAAGCTAAATGGTGCAAAAGAGTTAATAGAAAAAGGAGCTTACAAAAAAATAATTAAAATAAAGGATGATGTTGTAGAGGTTTTGAAGAATAGAAAAGGTTCTATTTTAAGGCCTGGGATAGTTGAATTTACAGATGATATTGAAAAGAAAGATGATGTAATAATAGTTAATGAAAATAACAGAGTTGTTGGTGTTGGGTTATCTGTTGTTTCTTCTAAAGAAATAAAAAATATGGAAAAGGGGAAGGTAGTTAAGGTTAGATTCTTTATTAGAGATGATAGGGAGGACTATAAAGTTCAAAAGGCATATGATAGCTTAGATGAGGCATTTAATTTAATGATTAAAGCCAATAAAGGAGTTATAGACAGTTATGAAAGAAATGCCATTGGATTTATAAAAAATACTTACGAAAAAATTAAAAAACCAGTAATGGTAGCGTTTTCTGGTGGAAAGGATAGCTTAGCTACATTAATTTTAACATTAAAGGCATTAGGAAAGGATATTGATGTTGTCTTTATAGATACTGGTTTAGAATTTGAAGAAACGTTAAAAAATGTTGAAGATGTTGAAAAGCATTATGGAATTAAAATAATTAAATTAAAGGGAGAGAATTTCTGGGAGAAAGTTAAAGAGTATGGTATCCCAGCAAGAGATTATAGATGGTGTTCTGAAATATGCAAGTTAGAGCCGTTAAAAAGGTTTATTGAAGAAAATTATGAAGATGATGTCTTATCCTTTGTTGGAATTAGGAAGTATGAGAGTTTTAATAGAGCAAATAAAAAGATGATTTATAGAAACACATATATTAAAAAGCAGATAAATGCCCTTCCAATATTCCATTGGAGTTCTTTGCACGTTTGGATATATTTATTGAGAGAGAAAGCTCCTTACAATAAATTGTATGAAAAGGGTTTTGATAGAATTGGTTGCTTTATGTGTCCAGCAATGGAGATGGGGGAAATAAATAAAATAAAGAGAGAGTTTCCAGAGTTATGGGAAAAGTGGGAAAAAATTTTAAAAGAA
>JBDOKN010000062.1:0-4850 GCA_039833665.1 Methanocaldococcus sp. | reverse complement strand
CAGAGTGAAGTGCATTTAGGAGAAAGCCCCGACTTTGTCAAATTAGCCAAGAGTTATGGCGTCAAAGCTGATAGGATACTAAACCCAGATGAGATTAAAGAGAAAGTAAAGGAGGCAATATTAAGTAATGAGCCATACCTATTGGATATCGTTATAGACCCTGCTGAGGCATTACCAATGGTTCCACCAGGAGGACGATTAACAAATATAGTTCAACCAATTAGGGTAGAGCCAAAGATTAAAAAGGCAGAATTTGAAGAGATTAAGAAAATTAGAGAAGTAGCAACTGTTAAAGAGTTTTAATTTATATAAATCTTTTTATTTTCCTTTTATTTTTATGACTTAAAATTATTATGGAGGGAGTTTGATGAAAGTTGAATTTATACAAGGAAATCAAGCGTGTGCAAAAGGAGCTATAAAAGCAGGATGTAGATTTTTTGCCGGTTATCCTATAACTCCATCCACAGAGATAGCCGAGGCAATGGCAAGGGAGTTACCAAAGGTTGGGGGCTACTATATACAAATGGAGGATGAACTAGGAAGTATAGCGGCAGTTATTGGAGCAAGTTGGGGAGGTTTAAAGGCAATGACAGCAACTTCAGGACCTGGATTTAGCTTAATGCAAGAAAATATTGGGTTTGGATATATGACAGAAACTCCCTGTGTAATTGTTAATGTTCAAAGAGGAGGACCTTCAACAGGACAGCCAACTTCAGCATCTCAGGGAGATATGATGCAGTGTAGATGGGGAAGTCATGGGGATTATGAAGTTATTGCTCTATCTCCAAGCTCTGTCCAAGAGATGTATGATTTCACAATAATGGCATTTAATTATGCTGAAAAATACAGAATCCCTGTTTTTGTAATGGCTGATGAGATAGTTGGGCATATGAGGGAGAAAGTTGTTTTACATGACAATATAGAAATAATCAATAGAAAAAAACCTGAAGAAAAGCCATGTAAAAAACCGTATCCTTTTAATAAATTAATTCCAGAGATGCCCGTCTTTGGTGAGGGTTATAATGTGCATATAACTGGATTGACTCATGATGAGAGGGGCTATCCGGATGTCTCAGCTGAAACACATGATAAGTTAGTTAGAAGAATAGTGAATAAAATAAGAAAAAATAAAGATGAGATAATTAAATGGGAGGGAGAGAACTTAGATGCGGAAATAATGTTTGTTTGTTATGGTTCTCCTTCAAGGACTGTAAAACATGCAGTTAGAAATTTAAGAGAGAAAGGTTTAGATGTTGGATATATAAGGTTAATAACTGTTTATCCATTCCCAGATGAATTGTTGAAAAAATTAAATGCAGATAAAGTTGTAGTTCCAGAGATGAATTTAGGGCAAATATATTATGAGGTTGAAAGATGTTGTAAAAACTCTGAGGTAATTTTAGTTGATAAGATTGGAGGGGAGTTGCATAGACCAGAAGAGTTGGAAAGGGCTGTTTTAGGATAACATTTTAGAGAAATATTTTAATATGGAGATTGTTGGGGCAGTAATATTTTTCTATGGGCATTTTATTTTATATGTCTCAATTATTCTTTATAGTTTCAAGCTTCCTTTTTCTATTATATTAGCTGTTGATATATTAATTACTGCACTTTTTGCCTACATCTTTTTAAACCCAAGAAATTGGTTGTTTTAGATAATGGGATAAAAGTAGATAATGAGTTTTATAGATAGAATGAGGCAATAGAGTTTTTTGTGTATCTTTAAATTCAATACAAATAAATCTTAAAGGCAAAAGGGAAGAGACATTTAATTGGGAGATGTCAAAGTAGTTAAAGAAAACTTAAGATGAAAATATTAGTGTATTTTTTATAATAAAATATTTATAGCAAATAATGATTAGCCATATTTATGGTGAAGTTTCTCAGATAATTATATCTTAATTATAAAAAATTACAAAAAACTAAAAAGGTGAGAAAATGTTTATTTGCTTGCATAACACATACAGTGCTAAGCAGGTAGAAGAGTTTGGAAGAATTGCCTATGGATTTGATGTCAATACAATAGTTGTAACAAAGGCAACTGCATCAGCCGCTCAGAGTGGAATTCCAACACTCCATAAAATGGCATACAAATTAGGAAAGAATGTTTTATTCTTTGAAGAGTTGGATGATGCCATAGAAGTTTTAAGACCTGAGAAAGTGTTTTTAATTGGAAATAAAAATATCTGTGACGAAAAATTAGATTTTAATGAAGTTGGAGAAAATGATTTAGTTGTGTTCTGTGGAGCTTCAACTGGTTTCACAAAATTAGAGTTAGAGAAAGGTTTAGGGAGATATATAGTGGAGAATGAGATTGGAGCTTTGGGTAATTTAGCCATCTTCTTATATGAGATGAGCAAAAAAATCTAAAAAATTATTTATTTTTGTTTATTTTTCACCTAATTACTCTTTTGGTTTCATATTTTTGATGATTTCAATAAATCTTCCAATAACCTTATCTCTCAACCCTTCAACGAATTTTAAGCTACCTGCACACTCATGACCTCCTCCATCCAAAGATGCCTCAGGAATCTCCTCCATCAACTGCTCAACTATCAGGTTTAAGTTGAAGTTGTATTTTTCATGAACTGCATCTGTTGCCCTAACAACTCCAAAGTCAGGACCATAAGATAAGGTTATTATTGGCTTATCCTCCCCGTATTTTTGAACTATATAGTCATGAGCAAATCCAGTTGTTTTTCCTGGAGCTGGGAAGGTAAATTTATGAGCATATTTCTCAACATCTAAGGTATTTAATATAATGCCATTCTCTAAGAACTCTGTTTTTAAAGCTGGAATTACTGCCCTCATCTGCCTTTCAACCATCTTCATTGCCTGCTCATATAATATATCAATTAACTCTTCATGTCTTCCAAACTCTTTTATGTTTGTTGCCAATATATCATCAACAATTCCCTTACCATCCATAAACCTCAAATAGAATGCCTCAAAATCCATACATAGGGCTATTTTTTCCAAATACTCTCTATCGTAGGTTCTTCCTTTACCGTATTTTTTACTTAGTTCATTTAATCTATCAAGAGCTATTTTTATATACTGCTCCGCCTCTTCCCCTTTAGCATGGTCCCCAACAACGGCAATTCCAGGAATATGCTTTATCTCCTCTTCAACATCTGGATTAATCATCCTTGCTATCTCGGTTCCTAAAACACCAGCAGTTAAGTTGCTATCTCCTCCAACCAAGTAAGGATTTACATGAGCATCAACGTAGTCATCAACCTCTACTCTACCATCAACGACCTCTCCAGGGAAGTGGTGGTCTATAACTATAACTTCTATACCGTAAGCTTTTGCCTTGGATATAGCTGGAATATCCTCATCAGTACTTCCGTTATCAATTAGAACAATCAAAGGCAGTTTCTGCCCAAACTTTAGGGCATCTTCTATGGAGAACACCAAATCCTTTGTTACATCCTCCAACTCATAGAATGGTGCTTTTGATGGCCTTCTCTTAAAGAAGTGCCATATTGCATCAACATCTATGGCAAATTTATCAATTATTGGCAATATTGCTTTTTCTAATGCAATTCCTCCACAATAACCGTCTGTATCGGCATGATGTCTAATAATTATTGGTCTTCCATCTAAAACTGCCTTTCTAATTCTCTTAGCAACATCTGCCATTTTTGGTCTCAATCTCTCTAAAACTTCACTCTTCACCAAGAATGGAATATCCTTAGCTGGCTCTGCCCTTCTATCAATCTCTTCCTCTATTTTTTTCCTAATTTCTTCTGCCTCTTTACCTTCTAACTTATTGAGTTTTATCCTCTCAATTTGTAATCTTCCATCTCTTATTGTAACTCTTCCAATAACATCAACTATATCTCCAACTTTAACCTCTGGATGTGCTCTCAAACCAGCTATTTCTAAAGCAGCTACCCAGGCAAAGTCAGTTCCGTCTGTTATTGTAAATACTGTAGGCCCCGGTGTCTGAACAATCTGAACAACCTCTCCTCTTATATGCACAACCTGGTCTCTCATCTCAACTAAATTTTGGGATATATCCTTTATTTGTGTTAGAGGAACTTCTTTTTCATATTTAACTAAATCATATGTTGTTAGTGGAATATATTTGAAATCAATCTCTCTCTTTTCAGGTCTTACATCTACTGCCTGAACTATGATTTCATCACCAATATTTAAGTTTTCTAATCTTAAGCTTATCATATCTCTTGGTCTTAAAAGCCCCCTAACTTGCTCATTTAAATTAATGAAAGCTCCATACTTTTCGATTCTTGTAACAACCCCTTTGTAAAATTTACCTGGCTCAACATCGTAAAATGTGGCAAGTTCATCAAATACATATACATTTCTAAGCCCTTTCTTCCTTTCCTCCTCCTCTTTTAGACATTTGTCACATAATGTTCTATCTTTAAAGTCGGGATATTTACCAATTATAGCTCCACATCTATCACATTTAACAACCTTCCCACTACCTCCACAAAAATCACACTTTGCATAAATTGGAACTTTTCCTGTTCCTTTACATTTAGGGCAGGGAATTTCTCCATAATCTAAATCATAATTTGCTCTCTTAGAAACTCTTTTCATGTGTTGCTTTGGTGAAAATTCATCTATAAATCCAGTTCCTTCACATACAGGGCAGGTTTTATATTTAACTACTTTCTTTCCAGTTCCTTCACAAATTGGACACTTTACTATCATGTTCTCCCCCAAAATAATTGTAAAAAAGACGTTTGGCTTTAAATTTACTAACATTTTAAGTTATTATTAGGTTTATATTATTATATAGAAAATAGCTACAAATAATTATTTAAAAATATCAATTGTTATTTATATAGTTTTTCATGCATACAATAAAAAGATAT
>JBDOKN010000061.1:0-3547 GCA_039833665.1 Methanocaldococcus sp. | reverse complement strand
CCAAAAAACATTAACGGAAGTATCTTTGCAAATATCTGCAATGCCATCATCATATTCTCAAGCTTAAATTTCTTTTAGCTTTTCTTTTGCCTTCTTTTTAAGGTAATAATTGCCCAAAAATCCGGAGAGTATAGGTAGTGGAGAAAACATATAAATAAATCCTCCAAAAACTCCTAAAATCTTTTTATAAAGTTTTATTGAATCAATATTATTATCTCCAATCTTAAAGAGTAATGACTTTAAGAGCTTTTTCTCTGACTCATAAACAATATCATAACTCCATAGTATAGCTTGGTATAAAGGAGTTGGCTTCCCATCAAAGGACGTTCTCTTCTTAACTATTGCTTTATATAAATCATCTGCCGAATTTCCATCAAATAGTGTATATGCATTACCAACCATCCTCGCTATGTGTGCATCACTACTTCCAATAAATGCAAATGGCTTTTTGTGATAGTTCTTTAAAACCCTATTTAAAGCTATGTTATTTACAATACCATCTCTATGATAAGCGTTAAAAACCTCAACCCCATCCAAATCTAAGTCAAATATCCTATCTCCTAATGCTTTACATATTGGGCTATATGGATGGGGAGCTATGGCTAACCCATCTTGCTCTTTAATCAACTCTATAGTTTCTTCTGGAGACAAGCCCTTAGGTATCTCCTCATTTAAAAATAATCCTATAATTTCCCCCTCAGTAGTTATGATTTCACTGCCTATAATAACTTCAACTCCAAACTCTTTTTCCAATTTCTTTGTTTCAATCCCTCCCCTAATGGTGTTGTGGTCAGTTATTGCTATAATGCCAATACCTCTTTTCTTAGCAACTTTTAAGATATTTCTTGGCTCTTCAACAGAATCAGGAAATTTAAGTTTCCAAAATTTTCCAATGCCAGAGTATTTTGTGTGTATGTGCAAATCTGCCTTCATAATCCCTCCTATTTATAATTTTACTACTCAATGAATGAGTTCCTACTCTTTTTCTAAAAGTTTTTGAATGGTAATCAAGAGCTTAATTTTAAATCTAAGAGACATGAGAGGTTGAAGCTCCTTAAATGCATCAGTTTTGATGAACCTTTTACCAAAAGGTTCATTCAAAGATTTTTAAAACATTTGGGATTTTTTCAATCAAATCTAATGGAGTATAATAAAATCCTTTCTCCTTCAACAGTAAATCTCCTGCATAGCCATTTATAAATGCTCCACAACATGCAGATAAAAATGCCTCATTAACAGCAAATAAAGCTCCAATTAACCCAGCCAAAACATCCCCCGTTCCTCCCTTTGTTAAACCTGCATTTCCAGTTTTATTTATTTTTAAATTATTTGAGTTAAATATTATGTCATACTTTCCCTTTAATACAATCGTTGATTTTACCCCTTCAAGATTTTCTAAATCAATATTCATATATTCAAACTCTTTTTTATGTGGAGTGAAGATGTAATTTTCAGAGAATTCAAAATTGCTGTAATCAATAACCTTAATTGCATCAGCGTCAATAACTGCTTTTTTATCATACTTTGATAAAAATTCATTTACAAATGCCTTAGTTCTATTGTTGGCAGATAAACCATTACCTAAAACAACAACATCATACTTTTTAGCTATTTCCAAGGCATAATTAACATGTTGAGAGCTTAAATAATCTCCTTCAACCCTATACAAAATAAACTCTGGATGATTTAACTTGTCTATAACCTTATCAACTGACAAGATTCCAACTAAATCGGCTATTTTTAAAGCAGATAATCCAGCCAATATGGGGGCTCCATAAAAGTCCTTACTTCCCCCAATAATCAAAACTTTACCATTCTGCCCTTTATGGCTGTTACTATCTCTCTTTTTTAATGCTTTTAAGTCCCCCCAGCCAACTACATACTCTGCCTCTTTTGGAATACCAATCTCTTTTACAATAACATTTCCTTTATTTATCGTCTTTCTCTTGTGGAAGGTTATGGTTAAATCACTATTTAAATGTCCTGTCTCAACATCTACACTCACAACAAATATATTTTTGTTTATTAGCTTTAACTCGTTGATTTTATCAACTATGGTTTTAAATGGCTCTCTTAACTCTCCTTTAACCCCAGTTCCAATCATCGCATCTACAATAACAGCTTTTTTATCTTTTAATCTTTCAAATATATCTTCAATTTCATCAAATCTTCTAATTTCTCTAATCTTTATATTTCCAAACTCTGCCAAATTTTTTAGTATCTTAAAGTTCTCTCTTGCCTCATAGGTTCTTATTTCTGCTTCTCTTCCTATCAATACAACTTCCCCTTTTCCAAGATGCCTTGCTACAACAAACCCATCACCCCCATTATTTCCAGTCCCACAGAATATTATATATTCCTCTGCCTCAATATTTTTAATTTCTTCATAAACTGCCCTTCCAGCATTCTCCATCAACAATATCTTTGGAATTCCTAAGAACTCAGCATTATCGTCAATAATTGCCATCTCTTTTGGTGTTATAACATCTTTCTCTTTAACCCTCTCCCTTAACATTTTAAATAACTCCATGCTGTCACCAAATAGGAAATTATTAATATCTCCTCCTACATAAATCATATCTGTGGTTAGTTTCATATATTTATTGTGGGGATTCTTATGGTAAAAAAGCTTAAAAAGAGAGATGTGAAAGTGCCATTAACAGTTCCAGAGGATAGAAAAGAAGAATACATAAAAAACTACTTAGAGCTTACAAAGAGAACTGGAAATGTTATGATTTTTGCAGGAGACCAGAAGATTGAGCATCTAAATGATGACTTCTTTGGGGAGGGGATAGCCAAGGATGACGCATCTCCAGAACATCTGTTTAATATAGCAAGTAAAGGAAAAATCTGCGGGTTTGCTACTCAACTTGGTTTGATAGCAAGGTATGGAATGGACTATAAAAAAGTCCCTTATATTGTAAAAATAAATTCAAAAACTCACTTAGTTAAAACAAGAGACCCGATAAGTAGAGCATTAGTTCATGTTAAGGATGTAGTTGATTTAAAAGAAAACTCTGGGCTAAATATATTGGGAGTTGGCTACACCATCTACCCTGGAAGTGAATATGAGCATATAATGTTCGAAGAGGCGTCAAGGGTTATATTAGAAGCTCACAAACATGGTTTAATAGCAATAATTTGGAGTTATCCAAGAGGTAAAAATGTCAAAGATGAGAGAGACCCTCACTTAATTGCTGGAGCTGCTGGCGTTGCCGCTTGCTTAGGAGCAGATTTCGTTAAGGTTAATTATCCAAAGTGTGACAATCCAGCTGAGAGGTTTAAAGAAGCTGTCTTAGCCGCTGGAAGGACTGGGG
The DNA here is from genome assembly GCA_039833665.1 of Methanocaldococcus sp. Lineage (GTDB taxonomy): Archaea > AGJL01 > Methanococci > Methanococcales > Methanocaldococcaceae > Methanocaldococcus. The sequence goes on along the minus strand of JBDOKN010000061.1, from coordinate 230 downwards.
TTTTATGTGCGGGAGGAAAAAGTATAGAGCCAGAGAAATTTTTAAAACAGATTTGGGAGCAAATTAACATAAGTGGAGCAAGAGGAAATGCAACTGGAAGAAATATTCATCAAAAGCCCTTAGATGAGGCAGTAAGAATGTGCAATGCAATATATGCCATAACTATAGAGGGGAAGAGCTTAGAAGAGGCGTTAAAAATATACTATGGAGATAGAAAATAAAGTGATGGA
>JBDOKN010000060.1:0-5678 GCA_039833665.1 Methanocaldococcus sp. | reverse complement strand
CAAAATTCCATAATTGTTCGAGTATCTGATTTACTATTTGGGCGATACACTGTCCTAACTTCTTTTCCCAAAAATGAATTACTGATTTACTAATTCTTATCCCAAAATATATTACGATTAAATTTTCTATCGCCCTTAACGATAATTTGAAAAACTCCTTAACAACCAAAACTTTAAGTATCAATTCGATAGAATATTTCTTCGGGTTCAAATTCTCTGGCAGTGTGACATACTTAATAACGTTATCGAACACTCTCAAAACTTCCTTTACATCATATATTTTCAAATTCCATCTCTTCACAACCATATTACTATTTTTAATTACATAATATATTTAACTATAACGATAGCATCTTGGACACACCCAATTAAACCTTAAAATTTATTTTTAATAATACCAAATTTTCTTTTTTAATATAGAATTTTCGCAGTTTATGTATTCTATGGGAATTTATTTTCCCACAAAGTATAAATACTGTTTTATATAATTTTATTTTCAAATATTCGCTATCTCCAAATAAATTAATAATGTAATATGGTTAAGAACTTTAAAAAAGATAAACAAAAACTCGGGAGAGAATGAAGGTTATTAGGGACTCTATCCATAAAGACATATATGTAAGTGAAGATGAATTAAAGGTTATTGATAGCGAAGAATTTCAGAGATTGAGAAATATAAAACAAACTGGCTTAACATACTTGGTTTATCCGTCAGCAAATCATACAAGGTTTGAACATTCCTTAGGGACTATGTTCATTGCCTCAAAGATAGCAGAAAAAATTGATGCAGATGTTGAGCTTACAAGAATCTCAGCTTTATTACACGATATTGGACATCCTCCATTCTCTCACACATTGGAAATTTGCAATTATAACCATGAATATTTTGGGAGAAAAAAGATTAAAAAAATGGATTTAAATAATTTTTCAAAAAATGAGATAATTAAAACTCTAAATAGTAAAAATTTAGAAGGGAAAATAATTTCTGGAGATGTTGACGCTGATAGGATGGATTATTTATTGAGAGATAGTTATCATACAGGAACTGCCTATGGAATGATTGATTTACCAAGAATTTTGAGGAGTATAACGACCTTTGAGAGTTTTGGAAAAGTTAAGATAGGGATATTAAAGAAGGGAATTCAGGCAATTGAATCACTATTGGTTGCGAGACATCAGATGTATTCGGCTGTTTATATGCATCCAACAGTTAGAATAGCAGATACTATGATAAAAAGGGCGGTGATAAAAGAAATACAAGAAAAAAATTTGGAAATAGAGGATTTATCAAATATGGATGATATTGCACTGGTCTCATTTTTGAGGATTTCTGAAAACTATTTGATGGAAAGGATAGATAAGAGAAATCTTTATAAAAATCTCATAACATATAGTTACTTTGATTTAAATCCAATAGAAAAATGGATTTTTGTTAATTTAAATGAAAAACAAATATTGTCATTAGAACGTAGATTTCATGAAGAATTTGGATGTGATATATTTATTGATATTTATCCAATTCCCAAAATGGAGGAACATAACGTTTATATAATCTCAGATGAAGGTGTTAAGAGATTAGATGAAGTTTCTCCATTAGCTCAGAGCTTAAAACCATCTGAGATGAGGTTATGGAATATCTCAATCTATGCACCAAAAGAAAAAATTAAAGAGCTTAAAGAAAACAATGTAAAAGGTAAGATAAACAAAATCCTAAAAGAGTTAGATGTTAGAGTTGAGAGTAAATTAATTGACATTTTAAAAGAATATGGAACAATCACTGGAAAGGGAAGATTTTTAGAGATTGCTAAGGAAAAGGGCATTTCACCAAAAGAGTTTTACAATGAATTGCATAAATTGATATTCTGCGGTTTGATAAAAGAGAGGTTCAATAGAAGGAAGTATATTTATTGTTTGAATAATTTTGTTAAATTATAAAATTAGAGTTCTTCAACTAAAATTTTGAATTTTTTTATCAACATGGTAATCCTAAGTTTCATAACCGACATATATTTTTATACTTTCATTTCCAGGAGTTCTGATTTTAGAAATATGTGTGTTTCTATCTTAATCCTAAAAATCCCCTACCTATTAAATGAGAAATTCTTAAACACTCGGGAATTTTGCTTTTAAGCTTTGTTTTTTTAATAATATTTTTAACAAATTCTTTATCAGCTCCTACATACTGGACATAAATATTTCCCATTTTCTCTGGTTCTGGAAAGCTGTTTATAAGATTTATTCGTTTATCAGCATCATCAAAGTATTTTTTAAGAGCTGAAAACATTTTTTCTTTATTGGGATATTTATCGATAATAACGATAACTGGTTTTTTTGTCTCTTTATTAATTTCCCATAAATTAGCTATATTAAATCCTCCAAAAGTTATTCCAGCTAAAAAAATTGCTTTTATTTTTTTATAATGCTTTTCTTTAACAATACCTATTATTTTCTCTGTAACATCCATCCCATCCTTCTTAAATTTTCTAAAATAAATGCCATCTATTATTTTATTTCCCCTCATATATGTGCCTATTAAGATACATACCTTATCTGCCCTATTAAAGGGAGCGTCATCAAAACCTATAACCTCTACTTCATCCTTCATAAACACCACAAATTTTAAATATCTCTCCCTATATTTTTTATGAAGTTTTTATATATAAAGTGAGAGTATGCCTAAAAAATGTTTCTGTATAAGTGGGAAGATATTAGCTTTAAATTTATTTGGAAAGAGATACTCTAAAAAAGTTATAAAAAAGAGGGATTTGAAAAAACACAACCTATATCTTCATCCAGCAGTTGCAGTTGATGGAATTATTGAGAAAGATAATAAAATCCTGTTAATAAAAAGGAGAAATAATCCATTTAAAGGATATTTTGCCCTTCCAGGGGGTTTTGTGGAATGTGGAGAAACAGTTGAAGAGGCAGTTGTTAGAGAGATTAAAGAAGAAACCGGTTTAATAACAAAGGTAAAAAGCTTATTGGGAGTTTATTCATCACCAGATAGAGACCCGAGGGGGCATGTTATCTCAATCGTCTTTATATTGGATGTTATAGGTGGAGAGTTGAAAGCAGGAGATGATGCAAAAGAGGCAAAGTTTTTTAATTTAAATAATCTCCCAAAATTAGCTTTTGACCATAAAAAAATAATTGAAGATTACATGAGGTGGAAAAATGGTTAAGTTCTGTCCAAAATGTAACAACTTAATGCTACCAAAGGATGGAAAGTTAAAATGTGTTGTTTGTGGTTATGAAGAAGAGACAACAGCTGAGGGAAGTAAGGAGTATGAATACAAAGAACACTTAGAGAATAAGAAGGAGAAAATTACCGTTATTGAAAGTGAGGGCTTGGAAACATTACCAACAACAAGAGTTGAATGTCCAAAATGTGGGCATAACGAAGCTTACTGGTGGCTACAACAAACAAGATGTGCTGATGAGCCAGAAACAAGGTTTTATAAGTGTAAGAAATGCGGGCATACATGGAGGGAGTATGATTAATTTCAATGAAAAAATATTCAAAATCAGAATAAAACTTAACAATCTAAATTAATACAAAATCCCCATTTAAATTTTAAACATTTTACCTTATAATAAACGTTAATAATAAAACCATTAAAATGGACAAATCATAAAAATATATATTGCCAAAGTAATTATTACCCCTACAAAAAACTTCAAATGGTGAATCCATGCCAGCAAAAGTATTGATAAATGGGTATGGTTCAATTGGTAAAAGAGTAGCCGATGCAGTTTCAATGCAGGATGATATGGAAGTTATAGGAGTTACAAAGACAAAGCCAGATTTTGAGGCAAGGTTGGCTGTTGAAAAAGGATACAAGTTGTTTGTAGCAATTCCAGACAAAGAGAGAGTTAAATTATTTGAAGATGCAGGAATCCCAGTTGAGGGGACTATTTTAGATATTATAGAAGAGGCAGATATTGTTGTAGATGGTGCCCCAAAAAAGATTGGAAAACAAAATTTGGAAAACATCTACAAACCACACAAAGTTAAGGCAATTTTACAGGGAGGGGAGAAGGCAAAAGATGTTGAAGACAACTTCAATGCATTATGGAGCTACAACAGATGTTATGGAAAAGATTACATAAGAGTTGTTTCATGTAATACAACAGGTTTATGTAGAATTTTATACGCTATAAATTCAGTTGCTGAAATAAAGAAGGCAAGGATTGTGTTGGTTAGAAGAGCGGCTGACCCAAATGATGATAAAACAGGTCCAATAAATGCCATAACACCAAACCCGGTTACAGTTCCTTCCCATCACGGACCTGATGTAGTTTCAGTTGTTCCTGCCTTAGAAGGGAAGATTTTAACCTCCGCTGTTATAGTTCCAACAACATTAATGCACCAACACACATTGATGGTTGAAGTTGGTGGAGATGTTAGTAGAGATGATGTTTTAGATGCTATCAAAAAAACACCAAGAATTATAACTGTTAAAGCTGAAGATGGATTTAGTTCAACAGCTAAAATAATAGAATATGGTAGAGATTTAGGAAGATTAAGATATGATATAAATGAGCTTGTTGTTTGGGAAGAGAGTATTAACGTTTTAGAAAATGAGATATTCCTAATGCAGGCAGTCCATCAGGAGAGCATAGTTGTCCCTGAAAATATTGACTGTATAAGGGCTATGCTTCAAATGGAAGATGATAACTACAAATCAATTGAAAAGACAAACAAAGCTATGGGTATCCAGTAAAATCTTTATAATTTATTTTTTCTTTTTTTATTTTTGTAACTATATTATTTAAATGTTTGAATTTATTGAGATACAAAAAATTTTAATATTAGTAAAACAATTTTTAATTAAAAGTATTGTTATTATTTTCATACATATCATCGAAAACCTTATATAATATAATACTAATTTAAATTTTAGTATTAAAAGGTGGTATTATGGACGATATTGATAGGAAGGCAATAAGCTTATTGATAGATGCCACCTTAATGAGTGAAGAGGAAATTGAGAGAACTTTAAAAATATTAAGAAACATGGCAAGGGTTAAAAAAAGAAGGGAAAAGAAACTAAAATCAATAAAGGATGTTTTGGATTACTGGGCTTGTCAAGCTTATAAGTATTCAATGAAAGCTTAGCTCTTTTTTCTATTTTTATAGTTTATGTTAATCTTTTATAATAATGACATTATAATCAAGATAAAGACCCCTATAACTCCTCCGATTGCTATTATCAGTAGATTTATTAAATTTAAATGTATATGTGTAATTCCCAGGAAGTTTAAAATCCCCACCAAGATTAAGCCAACTATTGTATTTATTGCTAAATATCTCAATATTTTAAAAGTTAATTTAAAAAATAAAACTCCTACTAAAACTATCAATATTAGTAAAATCAGATGTTCCAAACTCATAAATAACCACCTCATAATTAATATCTTACCACATATCTTAAATAAAAAACTTTTGTGTGATTGGTAATGATTAAAGTTGTATATATAACAAAAAAAGGGGAAATAATAGCTAATCAGATTAAAGATATTTTAGATTATTTTTGTTATAATAATAAAGTAGAGCATATAAAAGATTTCAAAATAAATGGAGATGAAGATGGCTTTATATTCATAATGGCTACTGGCATAGTTTTAAGAAAGTTTTTAGATAAAATTAAAGAGGATAAGTTTAAAGACCCTTTTGT
>JBDOKN010000059.1:0-1776 GCA_039833665.1 Methanocaldococcus sp. | reverse complement strand
GGTAAGTCCAACCTCATTATTAAAATCTTATCCCCCTCTTCAACAACAACCCTCTCCTCTAACTTAAAGATACAGTAGCAAGAATCCCCTCCCTTAATCTCTTCCAATATTATTGGCTCTTCTTTCTCATTAATCTTCTCTATTTTATATGGAATTATTGTAGCTGGGACTGTTAAAAGCCCAATATTTATATGAACCTTCATCTTTGGGGCTAAGCTATATTTAAACAACTCAAGAATCTTTACCTTTGCTATAAACTTATCTACTACCTTTAATTTTGTATCCTCTGAGGTTAATATGCAACCTCTAAACAAACTCTCTGGCTCTACTCCAATTAAAGATACTCCAACCCTGTCTCCTGCATAAGCTATAGAGACATCTTGTTTAAAGCACTGTATGCTTTTAACCTTAACTTCATGATTTATTGGCAATATTTTTAAAGTATCCCCAACCTCAACCTTTCCCTTATGGATTGTTCCCGTTATAACTGTCCCAACCCCTTTTATTTTAAATGCATGGTCAATGGGCATTTTTAGATAGCTATTTACCTCTCTCTTAATATCCAAGCTGTCTAATAGATTTTTAAGCTCTTTTTTTAATTCTTCTATTCCCTCCCCAGTTTTTGCTGAGATTTTAATAATCTTAGAGTTTTTTAAATTCATCGTTGAGTTTAGTATTTGCTTCATAAACATTTCAGTTCTTTTAATTTCTTCATCACTTGCTATATCAATCTTATTTATAACAACAATTGTAGGGATATTTAATAAGTCCAAAACTAATAGATGTTCTCCTGTTTGTGTTTTTGGCCCTTCTTTGGCATCCACAACTAATAAGGCGGCATCAATTATATTTCCTGCCCCAATAGCCGTTCTTATCAACTCAGAATGTCCAGGGGCATCAACTAATGTAATTCTATATCTCCCTAAAATAAAAGAGGAAAAGCCCAAATCAATAGTTATTCCCCTCTTTTGGGATTCTTTTGGTTTATCTAAGGCAGAGGTCGAAGCTATTTCAGTAAGTTGCTTTGCCAACTGTGTTTTTCCATGGTCAATATGCCCAAACAAGCCAATATTTATATTTTTCATTTCCATAAAATCACACCCCCAAGAACTCTACCATATTTGGTATATTCGATGTCTTAAAACATTTTATAATAGATGTTAAAGATTTTGAATTGTATGACCAAAATTATTTATTTTGTTTTTTAGCTTTCAACCTTTCTCTTCTAATTACAAACCATCTCTTTGGCTTTTTTATTCCTAAAAATTTTATTTTTGCCTTTCTTATTGTCCCGGAAACTCCTAAGCAGATAATATTTATCGGCTTTTCTTTAAATTCTCTAACCAAAATTAGAGAAGCTTTTACATAATCAACATTCTCCCTTTGACATCTTAAAATTCCGTAGGGAAAATCATAATAAACAAGCCATGGATTTGCCTTGGATGTTCCCCAAGAGCCGTAATATTCCAAAACAGCTTTTCTAATTAAATTGACAACTTCCCCCTCTTTTAACTCCTCATCGTATAATATTTTAAAGGCAACATATCTTTTCTTCTCTCTCAAAGTTGGTGGTAGTGTTTTGAGCATTTCTATCACTCAATAATAAATTTATATCACAAAATATCTTTTAACAAAAGTTTTTATTATTTACTGATAGTGTGATTTTATTATATCAACTTTAAAATCGAAAAATAAAAATAGGTAGTGATTAAATACTTCGTTAAAAAACGGTGAATCCTATAATGCTAATAGCACTTAATAATATACTCGATAATT
>JBDOKN010000058.1:0-4736 GCA_039833665.1 Methanocaldococcus sp. | reverse complement strand
TTAGGTATCGAAAAATTAATAATTGACGACAACATAAAGTTTTTATCTAAATCGATTATTGCTCACAATGGGTGATAAAAATGCCAACAATAAACATAAAGAAAGCTGATTTAGAGAGATTGGTAAATATGCCATTAGAAGATGAATTTATTGAAGAAAAATTCCCAATGATGGGTGTTGAGGTTGAGGGAATTTTTGAAGAAAATGGGGAAAAGATTATTCAATTCTCAATAAATCCAAATAGACCTGATTATTTAAGTGTTGAAGGTTTAGCAAGAGGATTTAGAGGAATTATTGGGATAGAAACAGGATTAAAAAAATATGATATTGAGAGTTCTGATGTAAAATTATATGTTGAAAATGTTGAAACAAGACCATATATAGCAATGGCTTTGGTTAAAGGGGTTATTGTTGATGATTATGTTTTAGAGAGCATAATTAACCTTCAAGAAAAATTACACTGGGTTATGGGGAGAGATAGGAAAAAGGTGGCAATAGGAATTCACGATGCTGATAAAGTTAAGCCCCCATTCTACTACAAAGAAGTTAAAGGGGATGAGATTAAGTTTGTTCCATTAAACTCAGATGAGGAAGTGACGCCAAAAGAGATTTTAGAGAAGCATGAAAAGGGTATAAAATATGCCCATTTAATCAAAGGAGATAAGTTTCCAATAATATTAGATAGTGAAGGAAACGTCTTATCTATGCCACCAATAATCAACGGAGAATTAACAAGAGTTACAACCGAAACAAGGAATTTGTTGATTGATGTTACTGGAACTGATAAATATGCAGTGGAAAAAACTCTAAATATCATTGTTACTGCATTGGCAGAGAGAAAATATGGAAAAATACATGCTGTTGAAGTAATTAAAGGTAATGAAAAAACAATTTATCCAGATTTAAAAGAAGATGTTTTAGAGACAACTCCTGAATATATAAACAAGGTCTTAGGAACTAATCTAACCCCTGGGGCTATAATAAATTATCTAAGAAGATGTAGGTTAGATGCTCAGTTTTTAGATAATAAAATAAAGGTCTTTATCCCTGCATATAGAGTTGATGTATTTGGAGAGGTTGATATTGCCGAAGAGGTAGCTATTGCTTATGGTTATAATAAATTTTATGGAGAGTATCCAATTATTGGAACTATTGGTGAGTTAAACCAATTAGAAAAAAAATGTGATTTTATAAGAGACATTATGGTAGGATTTGGATTCTATGAGGTTATAAATCTAATGCTCTCAAATGATGATGTCTTATTTAAAAAGATGGGTCTTGATGACAGCAACTACATAGAGGTTTTAAAACCTGCCTCAATTGAACACAGAATAGTTAGAAAGAGCATTCTACCCCTAATAATGGAAACTTTGAGGATAAATAAACATAAAGAGTTGCCACAAAAAATATTTGAGATTGGGGACTGTGTTGTTATTGATGAAAATGCTGAAACAAAATCAAGAGTTGTTAAAAAGATAGCTGGGGCTATTGTGGATAATGAAACAAACTTTAATGAGATAAAGAGCTATGTAGAAGGTTTATTGAGAGAGCTTAAAATTAATTATGAGCTTGACAATTTTGAGCATCCTTCATTTATTAAAGGAAGATGTGCTAAAATAATAAAAGATGGAAAAATTATTGGCTACTTTGGAGAAATCCATCCAGAGGTTATTACCAACTTTGAGTTGGAGTTTCCAGTTGTTGGATTTGAGTTAGAGATTGAATAATGATAAAAGAGGATGAAACTCTTTGGCTTACTTCGCTAAAATAAAATTTTTAAGAATTTCCTAAATCTGTAAAAATAATTGAAGAATTCTTTGAAAAACAGTGTAAAGAAAATGTATCTAAAACATTTGAAGAACAAAAACCAGTTTTAAAGTTAGAACTTAAAGAAGAATTGAGAAAAGAATTGACAACAAAAGAAGATTTGGAATTAATCGGGGAAAAATTTTAAGATATGTTGGTAATAAAATCAACCAAGTTAATGAAAAAATCAATCAATTAGATAAGAAAATTGATGAGGAATTTTATCAATTGGATAAAAAAGTTGATACTCTAAAAAGAGATATTATAATTATTGCACTTATAATAGTATTAGCCAATTATGCCCAAGCATCATTGGAAAAATTCTATCCTTTTTAAAATAAGCTTTTTAAGTGAAAACATGCTTCAAAATCTCCTATACAAAATTGAAAAGTTAAGAAGTGGAGAATTAAATGAATTTAATGTTTTAAAAAAGCATATACAAAGTTTGGACGAGTTTCAATATCAACAAATAGTTGATAGGTTAAAGTTTCAAATTAAGATTGTTGAAAAATACAATCCAAAGGTTAGACCAGCAATAGACCCAATTGTTTCAACAGAACTTGGAATTTATAGAAGATTGGATGATTTTGAGATAGGGAAACTTTTAGGTTATCCGGAATGTTGTATAAAGTCATTTGTTGAAGATGCGAGGATAGGGATAGATAAGGAGCATTTGAAGGAAGTTGAAGAGATGAAGGAGGAATTAAAAAATAAAGGAATTTATGCTATTGTTTTACCCTCTGGCTTCATTCCTTGCAGTTTAAAATGTGGAGAGGCAATAAAAAGAGGATTTATAGGATATTTAAATAAAGAAGAGTTTGATAATATATTAAAACTTGAAAAAGAGTTGAAAGAAAAAATTAAACACTGGCACTTTGGATATGATGAATATTATGAGAAAATAATCCTATAATATTTTTGGTGTCAAACTATGTATATTGTAATAGCCGGGATTGGTAGGATTGGTTATACTTTGGCTAAATCCCTATCTGAGAAAGGGCACGACATTGTTTTAATTGATGTAAATAAAGATGTTTGCAAAAAGGTTTCTGCGGAGATTGATGCCTTAGTTATAAATGGGGATTGCACAAAAACAAAAACTTTGGAAGAGGCAGGAATTGAAGATGCTGATATATATATAGCGGTTACTGGGAAGGAAGAGGTTAATTTAATGAGTTCGTTGTTGGCGAAGAGTTATGGGGTTGATAAGACCATTGCAAGGATTTCAGAGGTTGAGTATAAAGACGTCTTTGAAAGGTTGGGGGTAGATGTAGTCATCTCTCCTGAATTGATAGCCGCTAATTATATTGAAAAATTAATAGAAAGACCAGGAATCTTGGATTTAACTATTGTGGGTAGGGGAGAAGCGGAGATTTTAGAATTTATAATTCCAGAAAAATCCAAAATAGCCAATAAAAAAATAAAAGAGCTTGGAAGACCAAAAGATTATTTAATTATTGCTATTTATGAAGATGACGAGTTAAAAATCCCAAGTGGAGATACTGAATTAAAAGCTGGGGATAGGGTTTTAGTTTTAGTTAAAAAAGATGCCGCAGATATTATAAGGAGGATGTTTTTAGAAAAATAACGATTATAACAAATATATAGTAAAAATATAATAACACGTTTGGATAATAAGATTTAAAATTGCAAAATAGGGATAATTATGAAAAGTATTAAAGTAAAAGCTCCATGCACATCAGCAAATTTAGGGGTTGGTTTTGACGTGTTTGGTTTATGTTTAAAAGAGCCGTATGATATTATAGAGGTTGAGGCAATAGATGACAAAGAGATTATTGTTGAGGTGAATGATAAGAACATACCAACAGAGCCAGATAAAAATGTTGCTGGAATTGTAGCAAAAAAGATGATAGATGATTTTAATATTGATAAAGGAGTTAAAATTAAAATAAAAAAAGGTGTTAAAGCAGGTAGCGGTTTAGGTAGTTCAGCAGCATCATCAGCTGGGACTGCTTATGCTATAAATGAGTTATTTAAATTAAATTTAGATAAATTAAAGTTAGTAGATTATGCTTCTTATGGAGAATTAGCTTCTTCTGGGGCTAAGCATGCTGATAATGTAGCCCCTGCAATATTTGGGGACTTTACAATGGTAACCAATTACAATCCATTGGAAATTTTACATATACCAATTGACTTTAAGCTTGATATTTTAATAGCCATCCCAAACATCTCAATAAACACAAAAGAAGCAAGGGAAATACTGCCAAAAAGCATTAATTTAAAAGATTTAGTAAATAACGTTGGAAAGGCATGTGGAATGGTTTATGCTTTATACAACAAAGATAAATCATTGTTTGGAAGATATATGATGTCTGATAAAATTATAGAGCCAGTTAGAGGAAAACTCATCCCAAATTATTTTAAAGTTAAAGAAGAAGTTAAAGACAAAGTTTATGGCATAACAATAAGTGGTTCTGGACCTTCAATCATTGCATTTCCAAAAGAGGAGTTTATTGATGAAGTTGAAGAGATTTTGAGAGATTATTATGAAAATACAATAAGAACAGAAGTTGGTAAGGGAGTTGAAGTTATTTAATTTTGGATGAGTTATATATACTAATGCTAAGATTAGATAATAATTAGTAAAAGTTAATGTGAGTAATGGCATGAGATTCAAAAGAAGATTTAAAAAATTTTTCATCAGCAGAGAAGAATATGAAAAGATTGAGGAAATTTTAGATATTGGTTTGGGCTAAAGCTATGGAGGAAACAAAAGATGATGAATTATTAACTTATGATTTGCTAAAACATTTGCTAAGGATTTAAAATAACATTCCATGGCATATAAGAAAAGAATAAAGCTAATAATTGAAGAATGTCAAAATTCTAACTCATTAAATGATTTAAAGTTAGATATTAAGAAAATAAAGGGCTATCACAATTATTAATAGGATTAGAGTAGGAAA
>JBDOKN010000057.1:0-3429 GCA_039833665.1 Methanocaldococcus sp. | reverse complement strand
TCTAATAGCCAGCACTTTTATCTTTGCAGGATAGTTATTTATATATTTTGATAAAGTTTCATTTGGAATCCTTGCCTCTAATTTGGATAGAACCCTCTCCCTAAAATGTCTTGAAAATCCATAAGGTAGAGAGTTTTTTATCTCTTCTATATTGTTAAATGGTCTTCTCTTCTCTAAAATTTCAGCAATATTATTTGGAAGGTATTTATATAAATCATATTCATTCGCTGTCTCTAAGATTCTATCTTCAAATCTTTTCAATATCAAATCATTGAGCTTTCCACTTTCATATAGTTCTTTTAAAATCTCCAAAGTAGTTTCTGGAAGCATATCCTTAATATCCTCAAATTTTCCACTAAATATTGCCTCTCTAATCTTAGTTCCACTTATTCCCTCTAACCTTTTTATAAAAACAAATTTTGGGTTAAATTTTAAACCCTCCTTATTCAGTTTATAAATCATCTGGGACATTGAGGCAATGACATAGTTATCAATATTCAATTTTTCCCCTAAAATTTTTCCCGTCTCTATACAGCAAACTCTGTATGGCTTAACTTGAATATGATAGCCCCTATTTATGCAATATATAACTCTCTCCATAGTTTTTTCTGGAATATATCCCCTTGGAATTATCTCAGCCCCCAAACTATAAAACATCTTTATTAAACATCTCATATACTGTCCAGAGCCCATAACTCCCATTGGAGGTCCTTCAACAACAATGTCAGCCCCTGCCTTTATAGCCATCTCTGCCCTTATGTATCTGTTTAAAAAATAGGGAATTCCTCTCCCACTTCTCTCTAAGGGTCCAGGCAACACACTAATAAAAATGCCATACTCTTTCCCTTTTTCTAATGCATATTTATGTCCTTTATGTAATGGGTTGTATTCAGTAAAATCACAGACGATTTTATCTTTATTTTCTCTTTCTTTGATTTCTTCAACTATTTTTTTGAAATCTTTGAAAGATTTTTCATCTTTTCTTTTAGCATCTTTAATTATTTCTTCTCTATCTTCTAAAAAATTCTTTAAATTTAAATTCATAATTTCACCAATTAACATAAAGTTTATATATGAGAAGTTAAATTTTTATTGATGCTAAGAGCCGAGGGCCCATGGTCTAGCTGGCTATGACGTCGCCCTTACAAGGCGAAGGTCGCCGGTTCGAATCCGGCTGGGCCCACTATGATTTTTTAAATTGATATATTGCTCTTTTAATATTTTATTTTTTATTTTAGATAATTATATCCATTAATCTAAATGTATAAGTTATAATTTACAATTTGTATTCATAAAATGTGAAAAAATAATATGTTAAAAAAGAAAAATTCTCAAAGTTTATTATTGCCTTAATTTTGCTTTTGTTGTTTATTCTCATGAGCTTGTTGAGCTTTTTGTATTTCTGTTTGTAATTCTTTTTTTAAAGCATTTATTGCCTTAGCCAATTCCTCAGCTTTCTTCATTCCTTCTTTCTCAGCTTTATCTAAATCTTCAACCGACTTTTTTAAATCCTCAACAACATCACTAAATGATTTTTCAACATAAATGTCTGACTTTACTCCAATCAACGCCTTATCATCAACAACTTTTGCCTTTACAAACACTCCAGGACCTACTGGGATTAATGTTTCATCCTCTACCTTTATATTTTCAATTGTCTCAATTGATTTCATTATTTCAGATTTTAAAGCTCTTATTGAGGCAATTTCACTCTGAATCATCTGTAATTGTTGGTTGTATATTTCCAAAGCCATGGCTTTTTGTTTTAATCCTTCATTCATATTCATATTTTCACCTCAACAGTTAAGCATTTTTATTGGCAATACATATATACTTTAAAGTAGTTAATATATGTTATTAAGCAGCTCCTGAAAAATTTTATAAAGGGATGTTTATGAGATTATTGGGAATTATTGGTTATTTAGCCGTCTTACTTAAAGCAATAACTGAGTCATGGATAGATGTAGTTAAAAGAAGTATAAATGGGAAAATAAACCCGCAAGTTATAGAAATAGAGTCAATTATTAACAATCCAACTGGTTTAATTCTGCTGTCATGGTCTATAACAGCAACGCCAGGAACTTTGGTGATTGATTTAATTCCAGAAGAGAGGAAATTAAAAGTAGCTACAATAAGCCCAAGGAGTAGGGAGGATATTGTTCCATTTGAACCATACATCAAAAAAATATTTGATTAAATCTAATTTTATTTTAAAACCTTTACTTCTCCATCTTTCCACTCTACTTTTAATATATCTTCACCTTTATATTTTGTTAAAAATACCAATATCGCCGCTTTTGTCCCCCACCTGTTAGAGCCAGCTAAAATATAAATGTTATTGTTATCATTGTAAGGATTTTTAATTTTCTGTATAACTCCTATGTTGTCTCCTGGATATTTGTTGGTTATATTAACCTTTAACAAACCCATATTTTCAAGTTCCCTAACAAACTTATTAACCTTTGAGCCACCAATAAGGATGATGTCCTTATCTACATTCAATGGATTATTATCTACACAATCCACTAAGCCGAGGTAAATCTTTTCGTGATTTTCAATCTTTTTTCCTTTGTAGTAGATATAAATTTCCCCACCTCTTTTTATTGCGTAGATTCCGTCATCAATGTATGCGTAATCTTCAACTTTTACCTTTTTTTCAGATGCCTTTATAATTTTAAATAGAACGTAATCCTCATAGATGTTTTCAGGGATTATGGTGTAGTTAAATAAAGATAGTTTTTTCCCTAATTTATTCACATCTTTATATTCAAGCTCAATTTTATCATTCTTATTAATCTCCTTTACCCTAAATCTACCATCTAATGGGTAGTCCTTATCTTCCTCAATCTTTATAGTTGAATATGCCTTAAAGGTAAAATAGTATCTTCTACCTTTTTTTGTGCAATTTTCATAAACAAACTCTAATGTTCCCCCTTCCACATAATAACCTTCTCCTTTATTTAATTTTAGCATCTTCTTTAAAATTTTTCCATCTTTGTAGATATCAACAACTATTGTATCTAAATTGTCTGACACCATATTTACATCAACTTTATATCCATCATATTCAAATGACTTATTTGTTACTATTTCTTTTCCCTCTTTTTCTTTTAAGATAATATATTTTGAGTTAATATCCTCAACGATATAACTTTTATTAAATAAACTTACCTCATCCCCTTCCTTAAAATCTAACTCTATAATATAATAAATATCATCGTATTTTATATCGTTATCATCTTTACTAAACTCTATAATGAGCTTTTTGTCATTATCGTCAATTTCAAGCTTGTTTTTTGCTGGAATGTAGTCAATATCTTTAATAACAACCGTTACATTATTACCATTTACATTTATTTCTCTTGAAGAATAAAGGTTATCCATTAAAATTTTGGCATTTTCATAATCAACAGTAGATTTATTTACAAA
>JBDOKN010000056.1:0-3702 GCA_039833665.1 Methanocaldococcus sp. | reverse complement strand
TTTGGCACTCTATTTATTAACTCTAATAATCTCTCTTTTTTCATCAACTCTCCATAGGCAAATATATTATACTTAGGCATCTTTAACCCCGCCCCTCACTTTAACAGCCAATCCATACTTAAATTCTCTCAACTCAATGCCATTTAAAATTGTTGTTCCATAAGCTAAGAGTTCATCGTCTTCATTAACAACTAATACCTCTTCGTAAGGTCTTAACTCCCCATCACAATCAACAACGAATTTGGCAAAAACATTCCTCCCCTCCCTTGCAAATTCCTCCGCCTCTTTATTAACAACAACTCTATATTTTGGAAAAGGAATTTTTTTCCACAACAATTTGGCTCCTTTTTCAGAAGGTATTAAGAAGTTATCATTACTCCTAACTGAGAATAAAATGTCTCCATTTTCATCTAAAACTTGCCTCAACCTACCAGTAGTTTTACTTCTAACGACTTTTATTTTATCCATTAACTCGTCATCAATTATATCAAAGCCATATTGATATTGCAACATCTTCCTAATCCTCAAAGCATCGACATTGATTTTTTTACTTGTAGAGAAGTAATTTATATAATAATTGTAGGTCATTATGTCCATTATATTATCTTCACCAACTTTTTTCTTTAACCAATTAATAAATTCATCAATAAACTTTTTATTAATCCCTTTTTCATAATCAAAAAGTTCTGGAATCTCATTCTGAGACAGTGGATAAATGGTATCTATATAATATGGAATAAATCCAAAAACTGGGTCTTTGATTAATATATCAACATCCGTCTCAACTACATTTAAATTTTCGTGATATGGCTTTTCTACTGATTTTGAGACAGTTGTAATATAAACTTTTTCATATTTTATCCTCTTTAACCTCTTTTTATGTCTCAAAACTTCTGGTCTAAACATTGATTCAATGCCACTATAAAAGAAGGCGGATTTTTTTGTTACTGGGTCGAATTTTTCAATGTAATCCATATATTCCTTTAAAACCCTATATCCTTCTAAAAGCTTTGGATGGCATCTACATCTCTCCTCAACCAACTCCCATAAACTTCCATCCCTTATCGCCTGCTTTATCCTATTTATCTCCTCAAAAGTTACGTATAAGTTGTGTTCAGCTAACAATCTCTCTCTATCTTTTTTGTCTAAAGAGGATAACTCTTTTGGAGTATAACTTGAACAGACGGGACATGAACATGGAAATGCCTTTAAATCTTTAATCTCATCCAAGTGTAAAGTCCCTCTTTCAGTTAAATATCTATCGTCTTTGGCATATAAGGCATAAGCAGCAGAATCAAACAAATCGCAACCCAAAGCAACAGCCAAAGCAAAGAACATTGGATGCCCACAACCAAACAAATGCACGGGCTTGTTTGTTGGCAGATACATCTTTGAATTTATTATGATTTCAGCAACATCTCTGTATCTGTATTGCTCCATCAATGGAACAACTGCCCCAATTGGATATATATCAAAATCCAATTTAGCCATCTCTTTTGCAGATTTTTGCCTCAAATCTAAATAGGTAGAACCTTGAACAGTTCCATTCAATAATAATTTAAATCCTCTCTCTTTTTTTAATTCAATTGATGCCTTAGCCCTCTTTAATGTCTCTTCCAATTCTTTTTCAGCTCTTTCTCTATCAACGTCTGGAGGCGTTGGGATATCTAAGATAGTTCCAACATCTACCCCAATTTTTTCCTGAAATTCTACAATTTCTAATGGCTCAACTTCAACATCTCCATAAACTCCCAACTGAAAAGAACCGCTATCAGTAACAATTACTTTATCAAAGCCAATTAATTTGTGAATGCCTTTTTCTTCAGCAATTTCCCTTAAATGTTTTGTTTTGTAAGTTATATAGGAATTTGTTATAATAACATCCGCCAACTTCTTTATCAAATCCATTGAGACAATCTGTTTTTTTGGGTTTGGGTGGATAACTGGCATTATTGTTGGTGTCTCAATTTTTTTGCCGTTTATGTTTAAAATCCCTATTCTTCCCATTGCATCTCTTTGTTTTATCTCAAATGTCATCATTGTATCTCCCATTTAATAATTTTTATAATATTTGACTAAGATGAATTAAAATTAAAAAAATATAAAAAATATCAAAGAATTTGTTTATTTTAATTATTCATCTATCCTCTGAGTTCTTCTAACTGTGAAGGCAAATAAAGCTGGTAAAATAGCCCCTCCTAATATTGCCTCTGTTAAAGCTACATCTGGAGCTAACAATGCATAGTATAAATAAGCCATACATAAACCTGCAAAGCCAGATAATATAATGCATTTAATTAAATCTCTTTGCAATAGGGAAGCTAAGCTTGATAACAACGTCATTATTATAACTATGTAGTGTATAATTTCCATTGAGTTCACCTTACATAATAATGTTTATCACTAATAATTTTATCACATAACCAATATAAAAAACTCTACACTTAAATGAGCTTTGCAGGATAAAATTTATTAATGAATATTAATGTTTTTATGCATCTAAATATATTACTTAATATATAAAAAGTCCCATTTAATAAAAGACGAGGGATTTTTATGGATTATTATATAACGTTATCTCCAGGACTTGAAAAAATCTCCAAAAACGAAATTGAATCTTTTGGAGGAAAAATTAAAGAGATTAGGGAAAATAAGGGAAGGATATTTTTTAGTGGTGATTTGGAGTTAATCTCTAAGATTAACTACTTATCAAGGACAGTAGAGAGGTTGAATATCCTATTATATAAGGAGGAGGTTCCAAACATCTCATTGGAGGATATTTATGAGAGGGTTTATAATATTGATTGGACTGAATGGATAAAAGAAGAGCAATCTTTTGCTATTAGACCACTAAGAGCTGGGGAACACAACTTTACATCAATAGACATTGGGAGGGTTGCTGGTGAAGCAGTAATAAAATCATATCAAAAGGATAAAAACATTCGGCTTAAAGTTAATTTAGATGAACCAGATGTTATTGTTAGGGTTGAAGTTATATTTGATGAGTTAATTGTTGGAATTGATACAACAGGAGATGTTGCATTGGATAAGAGAGGGTATAGGGTCTTTAATCACCCAGCTCACTTAAATGCCACTATTGCCTCATCTTTAATTTATTTAAGTAATTGGAAGGATGATGAGGTTTTATTAGACCCAATGTGTGGTAGTGGCACTATTCCAATAGAGGGAGCTTTGATGAAGAGGAACATACCAATAGGAAAGTTTAGAGAGAATAAATATGGATTTAAGTTTATTGATATTTTTGGTTATGAGCTTTTAGACAAAATAAAAAAAGATATTGTTGAAAATAAAAACATCTACAAAATAATTGGTTTGGATAAAAATCAGAAATACTTGGATGGAGCTAAAGATAATGCCAAAAATGCTGAGGTTTTAGATACTATTAATTTTATTTGCGGAGATGCCACAAAATTGCATGAGAGGTTTAGTAGTGTTGATGTAATTGTAGCAAATCCGCCATATGGTATAAGGATGGGAAATAAAAGGGTTGTTAAAAAACTATATAATAAATTTTTATCCTCAGTAAAAAAGATTATGCACGGTTCTTCTCGTCTGATAGTTATAACCGCAGAGGATAGAATGTTTAAAGATGCCATAACAAAAAATAACTTTGAGGTTAAGGATGAGTTCAATGTTATGTTTGGTGGTTTAATGACAAAAGTGTTTTACTTAACTTTATAA
>JBDOKN010000055.1:0-7184 GCA_039833665.1 Methanocaldococcus sp. | reverse complement strand
TATCTTATCAATGGCTTTTTTTATTAAAGACCTATCATTTAAATTAATCATTTTTTCCCTCTTTTAGATTTTTAATAACTTCTAACATTCCTTCAATTGTATATATTTTAGGAATTAATGGTTTAAAACCAAATTTTTCAATAACTTTGGCTGTTATTGGACCAATGGCAACTATATAATTATCTTTTATGATATTGGCAAATTCATCATCCACATATTTAAAAAAATTCTTAGCTGTCAATCCACTTGTAAATGTCAATACAAATCTTTCATCTCTTATATTTTTTTTCAATTTTTCAATTTTTTCTTTTAAATTTTCTGGCTCAACTGATTTATACACAAACATTAAATCGGCATTTAGGTTGTTTTTTAAAACATCTCTTGTTGATGGCGTTGTAGGAATTAAAAATTTATCATCACTTTTAGCAACTTTTTTTATTTCTTTTAAAAGGGACTCAGCAGTATATTCTTCTGGCATGACATCTGGTTCTCTATCAAAATATTTTTTGAAGGTCTTAGCTGTCTTCTCCCCAATAACTGCAATCTTCTTGTTTTTTACCTTTTCTCTTTCATTTTCAGTTAGAGTATTGTATAGACCAATAACACCACTTGGTGAAGTAAAAACTATCCAATCATAGTTGTCTAAATTAACATCTAAATCTCTATTATATACAATTTCCAATGTTGGAAATATTATTGGCTTAAATCCTTCTTTTTTTAATAAACTGGCAAAAATATCAGCCCTTTCCTTAGGTCTTGTTATTACAACCTTCATGTTATCCCGCTATTTATTAAATTTAAATCTATTCTGTTAAATTCCAAATAAACATAAACTTTGTTCCCCATATCAACCACATTACAATCAACTGCATCTGTTTTTCGTAACAATTCATTTTTAAGCTTTTTAGCATCAATTTTTTGATTATCAGATTTTTTGAATACATATACAAGGCAGGTTTTATTTAAGTTTAAATCATAGTATATTCCAATTACATAATCCCCTTTATATATAAGGACATCTTTATAATTTGGTGGGATTATATTAATTAAATCATTTATCTCAGCTTTTCCTAAATCGTCTTTATTTAGATTTTTTATCAGAACTCCATTATAATATTTAAAATTATCAACTGGGACGTATTTAATTAAAAATCCAAGTGGCATTTTTATACCAAAACTTCCATGATTTCCAATATAAATCCCATTAATTAAAATCACTGTCTCTTTATAAAATTCCGGCATGTTTTTGATATTGGTATTATCTTTAAGCATCATAATCGTTTTATGGTCTATATAAGTGAATTCTTTGAATGGAGAATTTTTCACAACCTCTTTAACATTTTCTGCTCCTCCTATATTTGTATATAAGTATAAACCTAAAATAGCTATGGGTAGTATATTTATTACAAAAAATAACATTATCCCCTTCATATACTTCATATAACCACCATAAAATATAGTTAGAACAATCTAATTTATGATAACCTTAATATTTTAATGCGTTTGGTGATAACATGCTTAACTTGGAAAAAATAGAGAAATTGTTAGAAGTTGGAGATTATGCAGATATAAGAATAAACATTGGAGAGAGTAATTCAATAACTTTAAAAGATGGAAAGATAGAAGAAATCTCATCAGGTTTTGGAAATGGTGTGGCTGTTAGAGTTTTATATAAAAATGGCTGGGGGTTTGTTACTTCAAATATAATAAATGAAGAGGAAATTAAAAAACTTATTGAAAAAGCTTATAAAATGGCTAAAATCTCAAATGAATATTCAGAAAAAGAAGTTATATTAAAAGATTATAAGGCAATAATTGACAACTATACAATGGTTGGAAAGATAAACCCAACTGATATTGATGTAGAAGAAAAGAAAGAAATTATTATAGATACATATAAGAATATGGTTGATGAGGGGATTAAAAGTATCTCTGTTAGCTATTCTGATGTATTTGGAAAAAAGATATTTATGAATAGTGAGGGTTCAAAAATTGAAGGAAAGATAACGAGATGTATAATGTATATGAACTGTGTAGCAAAAGAAAATGGAAATTTGCAATATGGGGCAGAGAGAACTGGTGGCTTTGGATTTGAAAAAATAAAGGACAATTATTTAAATTTAGCTTTAGAGGCAAAAAATAGAGCTTTAAGATTATTGAAAGCAAAGTCCTGCCCAAAGGGTAAATTTAAAGTAATTTTAGACCCGGAGTTAGCTGGAGTGTTTATACATGAGGCAGTGGGGCATGCAGCAGAGGCAGATTTGGTTTTGCAGAACGATAGTGTATTTAAGGACAAATTGGGAGAAAGGGTAGGAAGTGAATATGTCACAGTTGTAGATGATGCTACAATTGAAGGAGCTTTTGGTTCTTACAAATACGATGATGAGGGAGTTGAAGGAAAAAGAACAGTTATTATTGAAAATGGGATTTTAAAAACTTATCTGCATTCGAGAGAGACGGCTGGAAGGATGGATGCTGAGCTAACGGGAAACGGTAGGGCTGAGGGATTAAATAAGCCGATTGTGAGGATGAGCAATACCTTTATAAAACCAGGAGATTGGAGCTTTGAAGAGATTTTGGAAGATACAAAAGAGGGAATATTTTTAAAAGGTTCAAGGGGAGGGCAGGTTGATACTGGTAAAGGTTTGTTCCAATTCAGTGCAGTTGAGGCATATCTAATTGAAAATGGGGAACTAACTCAGATTTTAAAAGATGCTGGTTTAAGTGGGGAGATTTTAGATATTTTATTTAAGGTTGATGCTGTTACAAAGGACTTCGAGCTGAGTGTTGGTTATTGTGGTAAAGATGGGCAGAGTGTTCCAGTTGGTGATGGTGGAGGATGTGTTAGGACAATAGCCACCGTTTCATAAGTTTTTTACTGATTTTTACTTTTTAATTATAAAACTAAATATTCAAACTAACAAATATGTATTTGAAATAAAAAATAAAAATAGCTAAAAATTGGAAAAATGTTATTTAGAGGGAGTTAGAACTCCCCTCCCATATCTCCCATGTCTCCTCCTTCTCCTCCTTTCTCTTCTCCCTTAACTTTCTCAGCAGCTATGACATCATCAATTCTTAAGAGCATGACTGATGCCTCTGTAGCTGAGTCAATTGCTTGTGTTTTAACTTTCAATGGTTCAACAACTCCTTTTTCTAACATATCGACAACTTCTCCTTCGAAGACATCTAATCCGTAAACCTCTCCTCCTTCTTTTTCATGAGCAGCTCTTAACTTAACGAGCATGTCAATTGGGTCTAATCCTGAGTTTTCAGCCAATGTTCTTGGAATTACCTCTAATGCATCAGCAAATGCCTTAACTGCTAACTGCTCTCTTCCAGCGACTGTTTCAGCGAACTTTCTTAATCTCTTAGCTAATTCTATTTCAGTTGCTCCCCCACCAGCAACAATCTTACCTTCTTCTAATGCACACTTAACAACTCCAATTGCATCATCAATTGCTCTTGCAACTTCTTCAACAACGTGCTCTGTTGAACCTCTTGCCAAGATTGTTACTGCCTTTGGATGCTTGCACTGCTCAACAAATATCATTGCATCTCCAGCAACTTTTCTCTCTTCAACCAATCCTGCCTCTCCCAAGTCCTCTGGTGTTAAGTCATCAATTTTTGTTATTATTCTTGCTCCTGTTGCTTTAGCTAATTTTTCCATATCTGATTTTTTAACTCTTCTAACAGCTAAGATTCCTTTCTTAGCTAAGTAGTGCTGAGCCAAGTCGTCAATACCTTTCTGACAGAATACAACATTAGCTCCTGTAGCAGCTATTTTCTCAACCATATCTTTAATCATTTTTTCTTCTTGCTCAATGAACTCCATTAACTTTGATGGGTCAGTAATTCTTATTTCTGCATCTGTCTCTGTTTCTTTAACTTCAATTGGGCAGTTTAATAATGCAATCTTAGCATTTTCAACTTTCTTTGGCATTTGTGGGTTGACTCTCTCTTTATCAACAACAACTCCTCTAATTAACTTAGTTTCTTCGATTGGAGCTCCTTCCTTCTTCTCAACTTTAATTAAGTCCTTATCAACTTTTCCAGTTTCTTCATCGACAACAGCTCTAACTGCCTCAACAACAATTTCAGCTAACTGTTCTCTTGCCTTCTCTGCTCCCTTACCAGTAATTGATGTCATTGCAATTTTCTTTAACATTTCTGTGTCATCAGCTTTTACTTCCTTAGCTATTGAGTTTAACTCTTCAATTGCTTTATTTCTTGCCATTTCGTATCCACTAATTATGACTGATGGGTGGATGTTTTGGTCTAACAACTCTTCAGCTTTTCTTAATAACTCTCCAGCAATAACAACTGCTGTTGTTGTCCCGTCTCCAACTTCTTTCTCTTGGGTTTTAGCAACTTCTATTAACATCTTAGCAGCTGGGTGCTCAACACTCATCTCTTTTAATATTGTAACCCCATCATTTGTGACAACAATATCCCCTAATTCATCAACTAACATTTTGTCCATTCCCTTTGGTCCTAATGTTGTTCTAACTGTCTCAGCGATAATTCTACCTGCTAAGATGTTCATTCTTTGAGCATCTCTCCCCACATATCTCTTAACGTTTTGTGGTAATACTACTATTGGTGTCCCTGCCATTGCCATCTTCTCACCTCGGATTGTTACCTTATTCGGTATGTATATGTTAATGAAATTCTATATAAACTTTACGGTTTTGTGTAGTGTTAATACAATATCAATCTTTATAATTATAAAAATATTTACAATATCAAATAAATTGTATTGGTGAAACAAAGGTTTATAAGATATATGTTTCACTATTTACTTAACAAATTATTTAACAAAATTTAACAAAAATTATAAGGATGATAATGATGTTCCAAAAACCAAGAGGGACGAGGGATTTTTTACCTGAGGAGATGAAGAAGAGGAGATATATAGAAAACAAGTTGAGGGAAGTATTTGAAAGATATGGATATAAGGAGATTTTAACTCCAACATTTGAAAGCTTTGAGTTGATAGCTAAAAAAACTGGGGAGGAGATTAGAAAGCAGTTGTATGTATTTAAAGACCATGGTGGAAGAGAGATGGCTTTAAGGCCAGAGATGACTTCACCAGTAGTTAGATTCTACTTAAATGAATTAAAAAACTTGCAGAAACCTTTAAGATTATATTACTTTGCTAATTGTTTTAGATATGAAAGACCTCAGGCAGGGAGGTTTAGAGAGTTTTGGCAGATGGGTTGTGAGTTAATTGGTTGTAAAGAGCCATTAGCAGATGCTGAGGTTTTAAATTTAGCAATGGATGGTTTAATAAATATTGGCTTAGATTTTGATGTCCATATAGGGCATTTAGGAGTTTTGAAAGGAGTTTTAGAGAAATTCAATGTCAGCGAGGAAGAGGAAGTTAAGATAAGAAGGTTGATAGATAAAGAAGATTATGAAAACTTAGAGGTTTATTTAACTCAAATTTTAGGAGAGGAGAAGAAAGAGCTAATATTTGACATATTGAAGTTTAAAGGAGGAAGGGATGTTTTAGATGAACTAAAAGAGATATTGAAGGACTTTCCAAAATCCATAGAGGCGATAAATAACTTAGAGGATATTTTAGAGTTTGTTATCCATGATAAATATACAATAAACCTTGGAATTGCGAGAGGTTTAGATTACTATACAGGAATGGTATTTGAAATATATGGGAAGAAAGGAGCTAAGCAGATATGTGGTGGGGGGAGATATGACAATTTAATAGAGACATTTGGAGGAGAACCAACTCCAGCTGTTGGATTTGCTTATGGATTTGATAGGATTATGATGAATATTGAAGATTTAGATGTTGAGGAAGAAGGCATTTTAATAATTCCAGTTAAAAAAGATAAAGAATTAATTAAAAAATCATTAATTATAGCAGATAAGTTAAGAAAGGTAGGAAAAATTGCTGAGCTTGAAATTATGGGGAGAAAGTTAAGAAAAGCTTTGAATTATGCAAATTCAAGGGGATTTAAGAAGGTAATTATTGTTGGAGAGAAAGAGCTTAATGAGGGAAAGGTAACTGTAAGGGATATGATTACAGGAGAGCAAAGATTAGTTAGTATAGATGAATTGACAAATATTTAATCTCAATTTTTTAAATCTTTATACTTTTATTTTATAGGATGATGCTTATGGTAAAGATAACAATTTTATCCCCGGAAGGTAAAAGTTGCAGTGTATGGAGCTTAAAAAATGAGGTTGAGAAGTTAGGGGCTGAGTGCGATATATTTTTGTTATCACATCCAGAAAATTTAATGAGTTATGATTTTAAATTAGAGACAGATTTAATTCATTCAAGATGTGGTATAGGGGATTATTTTGACAGATTAACTCTCTACTCTTGGCAGTTTATAAATGCATTGGAAGTTGAGGGCTATAAATTTATAAATCCAATTAAAACTCTTTACCTTACATCAGATAAATTTAAATGCATAAAATTACTTGCAAAAAATAAAATAAAGACACCAAAAACAGCGTTAATTAGGGATTACGAGGATGCAGTTAAATTTATTGAAAAATATAACTTAGATTTTCCAGTAGTTGTAAAAAATTCCTTCTCAAAGTGTGGTTTAAAGGTATTTATGGCAAGAAATTATGATGAATTAAAGAAATTAACAAAAAATGCAATATGGGAAGGTAAATTAATCCAAGAATTTATTGATTTTAAAGAAAATGGTTTATATAAAGATATGAGAATATTGGTAGTAGATGGAGAGGTTGTTGGCGGATATAGGAGAGTTAGTAGAGATTTTAGAACAAACCTTTATTTAGGAAATGTTGTTGAGAAGTTAAATATAGATGAGGAGCTTGAAGAATTAGCTTTAAAATGTGCTGATTTATCTGGGGCTGTAATTTTGGGTGTGGATATATTACCAACAAAAGACAACTACTATGTTATTGAACTTAACTCTTCCCCGGGAACTAAGGGGTTTAGAGATATAGGAATAAAGGCAGATAAAAAGATAGCTGAGGCATTAGTTAAATATGCAAAGTCCTGAAGAGACATTAAGGAGCTGAAATCTCATTTTAATATTAAATTTGTTTTGACAAAATTTTTCTAAAAATTTCATGTAAAGTTGTAATGGTGGAGTCATGATAGCCAAATACATAATAAAGCATGGATTGGAACTTGCTTATGACATTAAAGCAGATGCTTTTATGATATTTACTGAAAC
>JBDOKN010000054.1:0-1872 GCA_039833665.1 Methanocaldococcus sp. | reverse complement strand
ACTAACGAAGCTGAGATTTTTGGAACGGTTAATAAACCTCCAATAGTATTTTTTATTTTATCAAAACCTAAAACTCTTAAAGCGATAAATCCAGAGATGAATTTTAATGCCACTGCTGAAATTAAAGTAATTAAAAAAAGCTCTAAATTATTTAAATTAAATATAGTTCCAATATTTGTTTCCATTCCTAAAACTAAAAAGAATATTGGTATAAAGAAACCGTAACCAATTGCATTTAAATTTTTGTTTAAAAGTTCATCATGCTCTTTCTTAGTTAATGCCTCACTAACAGCAACACCACAAATAAAAGCTCCAACTATTGGATGAATTCCAATAACTTCCCCAACTATTATGGTAATAAAGATGATAAACAAAACATAGTGTATTCTTTGGGCATGAAGCTTTTCAAATAGTTTAAGAATGTATTTTGATAAAAATGGAATAGACACCAATAATACAACTATATACACTAATGATTCCAATAAAAACATGCCAATGTCCTCTCCACCAGTCCCCAATTTTATAACAACGGACAATAAAAGGAGTGTAATTAAATCAACTACAATCGTGCCGCTTAAAATTATAGTTCCCAATCTTGTTTTTACCATTTTTAACTCATCTAATATGGCATATACAATTGCAACGGAGTGAGATGCAAAGATTACAGCATACAACAAACTTCCAATAAACCCCAAACCCAAATACTGCCCAATTAGATAACCACCAAACCCAGGAATTAACAATGAAAACAAACTCAAAATTAGAGAGTTCTTAAATTCTTGCTTTAAAGTTTCATTATCTACCTCTAAACCAGCTAAAAACATTAACATAATTGCCCCAAAATCTGCAAACACTTTTAATGTTTCATCTATCTGTAATATATTTAACCCATAAGGACCTATAATAATCCCTGCAATCATAATGGATGTTATGGCAGGGATGTTAAATTTCTTTAATAGATTAGGCACAATGAAGATTATTGACAATATTACAAAAAACACATAATAATAACTTTCCATTACCCCACCATTAAAATTTTGATTCTTAGATTAGGGAATTATTTGATATATAATCTTTATTATTATTAAAAAATTGGTGATATCAATGCTAATCTTAGCTGGTTTGGGATTGTATGATGAAAATGACATAACGCTAAAAACCTTAAAATTTGCTAAGAAGGCAGATAAAATTTATGCTGAATTCTACACCGCAGTTTTAACTGGAACTACAATAGAAAAAATAGAGGAAGTTTTAGGTAAAAAGATTCATGTTTTAAGTAGGAAAGAAGTTGAATATGAAGGATATAAGTTGATAGAAGAGGCAAAGGATAAGGATATAATGTTTCTAACTGCGGGCGACCCAATGGTTGCTACAACGCATGTTGATTTAGTCATAGAGGCAAAAAAGAAAGGAGTTGAAGTTTTAATAATAAATGCACCATCAATTTATTCAGCTGTTGGGATTACTGGATTACAGTTGTATAAATTTGGTAGAACTGCTTCAATTGTCTTTCCAGAAGAAAACTACTTTCCAGAAACCCCTTATAATGTAATAAAGGAAAACTTGGAGAGAGGGTTGCACACTCTCTGCTTGTTAGATATTAGAGTTGATGAAAATGAAAAAAGGTTTATGACAGCAAATGAGGGCTTAAAAATATTATTGGAATTAGAAAATAGAAAGAAAGAAGGGATTATAACTGAAGATACAAAAGCTGTTGTAGTTGCAAGAGCTGGAAGTTTAAAACCAAAACTTGTTTATGGAAAAATAAAAGATTTAATTAACTATGATTTTGGAGAGCCATTACATTGCATAATAATTCCAGGAAAACTCCATTTTATGGAAGAGGATGCGTTAAAATACCTATGTGAAAAT
>JBDOKN010000053.1:0-4301 GCA_039833665.1 Methanocaldococcus sp. | reverse complement strand
TTTATTTTTCTACTTGCCCTTCTATCTGCCCAGCATTGAATACAAATACCAACTGGCAAAGAGGCAGTATGACATCCAGCAATTTCGATAAATACATCCAAGGTAGTTATTTTTCCACCCAAACCCATAGCCCCAATTCCTAAGCTATTTATCTTTTCTAACAACTCTTTTTCAAGCTCTGCTATTTCTTTATCTTCATGTCTCTCCCCTATTTTTCTTAATAATGCTTTTTTAGCCAATTTTAATGCAACATCAGCAGTTCCGCCAATGCCAATCCCAACAACTATTGGAGGGCATGGCTTTCCCCCGGCATTTGCAATTGTTTCTAAAACAAAGTTTTTTATTCCATCTATTTCATCAGAGGGCTTTAACATCTTTAAAGCACTCATGTTCTCGCTACCAGCCCCTTTTGGAAATACAGTTATCTCAATCTCCCTATCTAAGTTTTCATCAAACTCAATATTTATGAATGGAGAGTTTAAACCAACATTTGTTTTGAAATTTTCCCTTGTTAAAGGATGGACTACATTAGGCCTTAAAGGTATCTCTTCTGTTGCTTTTTTTACTCCTTCTTTTATTTCTTCAATAATATTTATTATCTCAGAGGAATTTACATTTCTTCCAATTTTTAAAAATATTATTGGAACACCCGTATCTTGACATAAAGGAACTTGCTTTTCTTCAGCAATTTTGATATTTTCTATTATTGCCTTTAAAGTATTTTTAGATAGTTCATTTTCTTCCTCTTCATATGCCTTTTTTAATGCATTTTTTACATCTTCTGGGAGGTAAATAACTGCCTCTTTAAACAATTCAACAACAATATCTGAGATTTTCATAGTTCCACCCCAATCCTCTTTAATAACTCCTTTGGATAATGTAATAATGTCTTTTCCAATTCTTTGTTTGTTAATCCTGCTCCTAAACCAACCTTTTTTGCAAAATCCAAATCAATTAAATCCTCTGGTGCATGAGTGTCAGTATTTATTAAGGTTTTTAGTTCAAACTCCCTTGCAACATTAGCTACATAGCCGTTGGTTATATTATGCCCTCTCCTTGAAGTTATTTCAACAAATATATCATTCTCTTTCAAATTTTCAGCTGTCTCTTTATCTATAAATCCGGGATGAGCTAAGATATCAACATCCTCAGATATTGAGGCATAGTAATTGGTTTTTTCTTCAACTGGTTCAACAACTGTTTCCCCATGAACTACTACAATCTCCGCCCCCAAATCTTTGGCTTTTTTAGCCATCTTTGGAATGGATTTTGGAGGGATGTGAGTTAGCTCAACACCAACAATAACTATAATGTCATCCCAGTATTTTTTTAGTTCTTCCTTAGCAATGGTTGTTTTTTCTATAAGCTCTTTGTAGTTGCTAAAATCTGCATGGTCTGTTATGGCTATAACTCTATGTTTTAAGACCCTCGCTCTTCTAACCAACTCTGAAGGGATTAACTCTCCATCACTAAAAACTGTATGCGTATGGAAGTCAAATCTCAATATTTCACCTCAATAATTTATAAAAATCGTTAATCATCTTTAAATCATCCTCTAAGCATCTTCCCTTTGTAGTTAAATAGTTTCCAACCATTAAACCATCTAAGGCAATTAAAGCATAGGATTGAAAGTCCTTTAAATTGTATAATCTTCCACCAGCCAATCTAATCTCTGTGTAAGGTAGAATTATTTTATATAAGGCAATTGATTTTAATATCTCCGATATGTTTATCTGCCCAATTTCTCCATTTTTTATTTTTTCACATACCTTAGTTCCTTCAATTGGATGCAAAATATTTATCGGAACGCTATCAACTCCCAAATCTTTAAGTTCAAAAGCCATATTTATCCTATCCTCTACACTCTCCCCAAGTCCAAATATTCCACCACTACAAACCTCTAAGCCAATTTTTTTCGCTTCTTTAATAACTTTTACTTTATCTTCATAGCCATGGGTTGAGCAGATATTTTTAAAGTAGTTTTTTGATGTCTCCAAGTTGTTATGAATCCTTACATTCAATTTTTTTAGTTCTTTTAATTTTTCTCTATCTAATAAACCCAAAGAACAACAAACCTTTAAATTTGTCTCTTCTTTTATAAGTTCTATCGCCTCAATAATTTTAACAAATTCATCCTCGTTGATTTTTTTACCACTTGTAACTATACTGAATCTCTCAATCACTCCATCAAATTTTTTAGCACACTCTAAAATCTCCTCTTTTGATTTTAATGGATATATTGGGATGTTGCATTTATTATATATTGATTGAGAGCAAAAAATGCAATCTTCTGAGCATTTTCCACTTTTTGCGTTTATTATAGCACATAATTTGATTTTATTATTGTTTTTTATCTTACATTTTACTTTAAATGCTAAATATAATAAATCTATGGCGTTAAAGTTATTGTATAAATATAAGGCATCATCAAAAGTTATTTTATTTTTTAGAGATTTTTCTACCATCTCCTCAATATCCATAAAATCACCGTTATATTATTTAAAATAAGGTTCAGATAATCTTTATTGACTTTTATAATAATTAACAATTTTTATGTTTGGTGGTGTTATGTATAGCATAAAGATGAGGGCATCAAAGAATGGAAAACACATATCTGGAGCTGAAAGAATTGTAAATAAAGATGAGATTGAAGATGTTGCAAGAGAGTTAATTAGAAGAGCTTTAAATCATGAAAATGGAATTCCAGATTTTATAAATATAAAGATTGAAGAGATTAAAGAAGAGATTGAGTATATTGACCACTTGCCAATAATAACAATACACTGCAAAGATAAGGAAGAGGCAAGAGAAAGGGCAAGAGAGTTATTAAGAAGTGAGGGTATTCCAGATAACGTTATAGATTATGCATTCAAAATTATCGATAAAGGAGGAATGAGGGGAGCGGCAATATTAAATTTAAAGGGGGAGAGATTAGAGCCAGATAAGGAAAGAGGTGTTAGAGTTAAGAATGTAGATACTACAAAGGAATTGAAAGAAAAGATTTTAAAAGAAAATTTAGGAACTGAGAGAACGGTTGATGCCATTGCCATAGCATCTAAGGTTATTTATTTAGGAGTTATAGCAGAGCTCTGCACATCAGACAATAAAAGCTACACTACTGGCTATGTAGCAACTAAAAATGGCTATTTTAGAATTACAAATTTAAAGAAAGAGGGAGAGAGTGGAGGAAGGGTGTTTTTTGTTAAGGATGATGTTGATATAGAAGGTTTAATTAACAAATTAGAAAACAAACCATTTATTATAAAATAAAAAGGGATTTTTATGTTCAGAGAAAAATTGAGAAGAGAAATTGAAATCATAAAGAACAATGGATTATATAGATTTTTGAGGGAAAAAAATAATAATGTATTAGATTTCTCTTCAAATGATTATCTCTGCTTATCAAAGCATCCAGAGGTTATTGAGGCAGTTAAAGAAGGGCTAAAATATGGGGTTGGCTCAACTGGTTCTCGGCTAACTTCTGGAAATATAAATCATCAAAGATTAGAGGAGAAGATAGCTGAATTTAAAGAGACGGAGAGGGCTTTAATTTATTCTTCTGGATATGCAACAAATGTTGGTGTTATCTCTGCATTGTGCAAAAAAGGAGATTTAATTTTGAGCGATAAATTAAATCATGCTTCTATCATTGATGGTTGTAGGTTAAGTAAGGCGGATGTTTTAATTTACAATCACTGCGATGTTGAGCATTTAACCAGCTTAATTGAAGAGAATTGGAGGAAATATAACAACCTCTTTATTATAACTGATGGTGTTTTTAGTATGGATGGAGATATAGCTCCTTTAAAGGATTTAAAAAAGATAGCTGATGAATTTAATGCAATTTTAATTATTGATGACGCCCATGGAACTGGAGTTTTAGGAAATGGGAAAGGGACATTAAAGCACTTCAATATAAAGCCCTCTGACAATATAGTGCAAATTGGAACTTTATCTAAGGCAATTGGTGGTTTAGGTGGCTTTGTCTGTGGAATTGAGGAGGTTGTAGAGTATTTAATAAACACTTCGAGGAGTTTTATATTTTCAACTGCTCTGCCTCCTCATGTTGTTGAAGGTTGCATTAAAGCATTTGAGATTATTGAAGAGACCGATATAGTTAAAAAGCTTCAAAAAAACATAAAAATAGCTAATGAAGTTTTTAAAGAAAATGGGTTTATTAAAGAGGATAACTTAACTCCAATATATCCATTTATTTTTAAAGAGAAAACCATGTTTATTGCTGAGCATTTAATAAAAAATAATATCTTTTGTGTGGGGATTAGATATCCAACAGTTCCAAA
>JBDOKN010000052.1:0-5397 GCA_039833665.1 Methanocaldococcus sp. | reverse complement strand
TAATAATCAAAGTTCATTAAAAATTCATATAAATCCTCCATAAATTTAAAGTATCTCTCAACCTCTGCCACATTATCATTTTTCATTGCCTCTAACACTTCTCTCCTCAACTCTCCTATAACATCAGCCAATCCTAAGATATAGTTCTCTTCTTTAATAAAATCAAGCTCTTTGAAACTTGGAACCTTGTTATCAAACTTTATCATGTATAACGATAATGCCTCAACAAATTCCTGTTGAGGAGTTGATAAGTAATTAACGAACTCTGGAAATGTTGCTAAGCTATTTAATTTTTTAATTTTTTCAGATATCTCATTTAATTTATCCTTAAATTCATCTTTGTTGTCTGATTTGTGAATTTTCCTAATCAACATTGCACAATCTCTTGTTATTTCCCTTGACAGCTTTAAAATTTCCTCCCTAACTGAATCTTTATTTGCAAGATAGTTTATTAAATAATTTATCTCTTCCATATTACCACCAAAAATTTTATATACCCAATTGTTAGTATTTGTTTATACAATCCTTTTCTTTTATTAATGTTCTCATTCCAACGTCTAAGATAATGCAAACCTGAAAAGCCCAATTAGGGCAATGACAGGTTTGCAAAATAAAAAGCTATGCTATTTAGATATTAATCAAACAAAACACTCAATAAAAGATTTTAATGATATCAATAAATATGTTGGAGGTTAGATTATGGGGTTAAACGTTAATAGACCAAGAAGAGGTTCATTGGCATTCAGTCCAAGAAAAAGAGCAAAAAGACCAGTTCCAAGAATCAGAAGTTGGCCAGAAGAAGAGACAGTAAGGTTACAAGCATTTCCAGTATATAAAGCAGGAATGAGCCATGCATTTGTTAAAGAAGATAATCCAAAAAGTCCAAATGCTGGGCAAGAGATATTCACACCAATCACAATATTGGAAGCTCCACCAATCAATGTATGTGCTATAAGAGTTTATGGAAGAAATGAAAGAAACTATTTAACAACATTAACAGAGGTCTGGGCTGACAACTTAGACAAAGAATTAGAAAGAAAAATTAAACTTCCTAAAAAAGAAGATAGAAAAACAGTTGATGACTTAGAGGCATTAAAGGATAAAATTGAAGATGTTAGAGTTCTCGTTCATACAAATCCAAAATTAACATGCCTTCCAAAGAAAAAACCTGAAATATTGGAAATTAGAATTGGAGGAAAAGATATTGAAGAAAGATTAAACTATGCTAAAGAAATTTTAGGTAAGCAGCTAAACATTACAGATGTCTTCCAAGAAGGAGAGTTAGTTGATACAATTGGAGTTACAAAGGGTAAAGGATTCCAGGGGCAAGTTAAAAGATGGGGAGTTAAAATACAATTTGGTAAGCACGCAAGAAAAGGGGTTGGAAGACACGTTGGTTCTATCGGCCCATGGCAACCAAAGATGGTTATGTGGAGTGTTCCAATGCCTGGACAAATGGGATACCACCAAAGAACAGAATACAACAAAAGAATATTAAAAATTGGAAATAATGGAGAGGAGATAACTCCAAAAGGTGGATTTTTACACTACGGAGTTATAAGAAACAACTATGTTGTGTTAAAAGGTTCAGTTCAAGGTCCAGCTAAGAGATTAATTGTATTAAGAAGAGCTATAAGACCACAGGAGCCATTAATCAAAGTGCCTGAAATAACATACATAAGCACAACATCAAAGCAAGGTAAGTAAATAAAAACACTTTAAAATAATGGAGAGAGAAGGTGGATAATAATGAAGGCAGTTGTTTATAATTTAAATGGAGAGGCAGTAAAAGAAATTGACTTACCAGCAGTATTTGAAGAAGAATACAGACCGGACTTAATTAAGAGAGCTTTCTTATCTGCATTTACAGCAAGATTGCAGCCAAAAGGTTCAGACCCAATGGCAGGATTAAGAACAAGTGCTAAAAACATTGGTAAAGGACACGGTAGGGCAAGAGTAGATAGAGTTCCACAAGGATGGGCTGCAAGAGTTCCACAGGCAGTTGGTGGTAGAAGGGCTCATCCTCCAAAAGTTGAAAAAATATTGTGGGAAAGAGTAAATAAAAAAGAAAGAATTAAAGCAATAAAGAGTGCTATTGCAGCCACAGCAAACCCTGAGTTGGTTAAAGAAAGAGGGCATGTCTTTGAAACTGAAAATCTCCCAATTATTGTTGAAAGCTCATTTGAAGATTTGCAAAAAACAAAGGATGTATTTGCCGTCTTTGAAAAATTGGGAATTGATAAAGATGTTATAAGAGCTAAGAATGGAATTAAGATTAGAGCTGGAAAAGGTAAGATGAGAGGAAGAAGATACAAAAAACCAAGAAGTATCTTAGTTGTTGTTGGAGACAAATGCAACGCTATATTGGCTTCAAGAAACTTACCAGGAGTTGATGTCATAACAGCTAAGGATTTAGGAATTATCCATTTAGCTCCTGGGGGAGTTGCTGGAAGATTAACCGTATGGACTGAAAGTGCATTAGAGAAATTAAAGGAGAGATTTGAATAAATAAAAAGACGGAAACAAGGGGATAAAAATGGATGCCTTTGATGTAATAAAAGCTCCAGTTGTTACAGAAAAAACCGTTAGAATGATTGAAGAAGAAAATAAATTAGTATTTTATGTTGATAGAAGAGCTACAAAGCAGGATATAAAGAGAGCTATGAAAGAGTTGTTTGATGTTGAAGTTGAGAAAGTAAATACATTAATAACACCAAAAGGGGAAAAGAAAGCTTATGTTAAGTTGAAAGAAGGATACGATGCAAGCAAAATAGCGGCAAGCTTAGGAATCTACTAAGTAAATTTTTAAATAATTGAAACACTTTAAAAATCTCTACAAGTGGTGGTGAAGATGGGAAAAAGATTAATCTCTCAAAGAAGAGGTAGGGGAACACCGACCTACACTTGCCCTTCACACAAAAGAAGGGGAGAGGCAAAATATAGAAGATTTGACGAATTAGAGAAAAAAGGAAAAGTTTTGGGTAAAATTATTGATATATTACACGACCCCGGAAGAAGTGCTCCAGTTGCAAAAGTTGAGTATGAAACAGGAGAAGAGGGATTGTTAGTTGTTCCAGAAGGTGTAAAAGTTGGAGATATTATTGAATGTGGGGTCTCTGCAGAGATAAAACCAGGAAACATCTTACCATTGGGTTCAATTCCAGAAGGGATTCCTGTCTTTAACATAGAGACAGTTCCAGGAGATGGAGGTAAGCTTGTAAGAGCAGGAGGTTGTTACGCACACATATTGACACACGATGGAGACAGAACTTACGTTAAATTGCCATCAGGACACATCAAAGCTTTACACTCAATGTGTAGAGCTACAATTGGAGTTGTTGCTGGTGGAGGTAGAAAAGAGAAACCATTCGTTAAGGCAGGTAAGAAGTATCATGCTATGAAAGCTAAGGCAGTTAAGTGGCCAAGAGTTAGAGGAGTTGCAATGAACGCTGTCGACCACCCATTCGGTGGAGGTAGGCATCAACACACAGGAAAACCAACCACTGTATCAAGAAAGAAAGTTCCACCAGGAAGAAAGGTTGGACATATATCTGCAAGAAGAACTGGAGTCAGGAAATAATTTCTTCTCTTATTTATTAAGTTTTTGAATAAAATTAGATAAAATAAACACAAACAAAACACATAATAATTTAAGGTGACTAAATATGGCATCTGCAAGAAGAAGGAGAATCAAAAAGAAAAAACAGGTAATTTCAAAAAAGATAGAGTTTAGATACAGGGGATACACATTAGAAGAGCTTCAACAAATGCCATTAAGAGAGTTTGCAAAGTTGTTGCCTGCAAGACAAAGAAGAACATTATTAAGAGGTTTAACCCCACAACAGAAAAAATTAGCTATGAAAATTAAAAAAGCAAGAAGATTATTAAACAAAGGTAAAGAACCAAGAATTATAAGAACACACTGCAGAGATTTCGTTATAACACCAGATATGGTTGGATTAACATTTGGTGTCTATAACGGAAAGGAATTCGTTGAAGTTAAAGTAACTCCAGAAATGATTGGACACTACTTAGGAGAGTTCTCATTAACAAGAAAACCAGTTCAGCACGGAGCTCCTGGTATGGGAGCTACAAGAAGCTCAATGTTCGTTCCAATCAAGTAAATTCTTTACATTTCTTTTTTTATTAATAAAGATATTTATTAACTTGGATTTATTAATGGGATTATTCAAGTAGTGTATTCAGCATTTATCCTAACATACTCATAGCTCAAATCACATCCATAACAAACATTTTCAAACTCTCCCATCTTCAAATCAACAACTATCTTTATTTCATCAGATTTCATAATCTCTTCTGCTTTTTTTAACTCTTCAGTCCCTTCATCAGCCAATGGAGTTCCATCTTTAACCAAATAAACTTCATCTTTATAGTTACTCAATATAACATCAACAATATCTGGATTGAAATCAGCTCCGCTATAACCAACTGCTGCAACAATCCTTCCCCAATTTGGGTCTCCACCAAATACTGCTGTCTTAACTAACAAAGAATTAACAACTGCCTTTGATGCTTTAACCGCATCTTCTTCACTTTTAGCTCCTTTAACAACAACCTCCATAAATTTAGTAGCTCCTTCTCCATCCTTAACAATCATCTTAGCGAGCTCTCTACAAACATACAATAAAGCATTTTCAAACTCTTCCCTACACTCATTATAATTAACTCCACTCAATCCATTAGCTAAAATAAAGACAGTATCATTTGTTGAAGTGTCTCCATCAACGGATATATTGTTAAATGTTTTATCTACAACCCTCTGTAAAACATTAGTTAAGCTTTCTTTATCAATCTCTATATCTGTTGTTATAAAGCAAAGCATGGTGGCATGTAACATATTTGGGGCTATCATCCCAGCTCCTTTTGCTATTCCTCCAACTCTAACAACTTTTCCATTAACCTCAAACTCCACAGCTATTTCCTTTGGTTTTGTATCTGTTGTCATTATTGCCTTAGCGGCATTTATTGAGCTGTTTCCCTCTTTTATTAAGTTATAAACCTTGTTTATTCTATCTTTTATTATGTTCATATCCATCTTTCTTCCAATAACTCCTGTTGAGGCAATCAAAACCTCATCCTCTTTAATATTAAAAAGTTCTGCCACCAATCTCTGCATTTCTTTGGCATCTTCCATTCCACCCTTTGTAAAGCAGTTGGCGTTTCCACTGTTTGCAACTATTGCCCTAAATTTATCTCTATTTTTTATCAACTCTCTTGATAAAACTACGGGATGAGCTACAACTTTGTTGGTTGTAAATGTTCCTGCTCCTACCGCCTCTTTTTCAGAGATAATTATTGCTACTCCATACTTGCCCTCTTTGTATCCATTGGCTTTAAATCCCTTTGGAGCTACAACTCCACCATCAATAACTCTCA
>JBDOKN010000051.1:0-30338 GCA_039833665.1 Methanocaldococcus sp. | reverse complement strand
GCATCTGCACGATAACAACTTTTTTAAATAACTCTCTCGCATTTCTCTTCTCTTTGGTGTATTTTTTGAACTTTTCTCCGGGAGTTATTGATACATAAGTTTTATTTTTAAAGACCTCAACATGAACTACTTTATCTGGATTGTTTAAATCAACTGAAGCGTTTGTTAAGTCCTTAATCTTAGCCCCCAAAACGATATTTACATCTGTTGAGCTAAAATCTTGTTTTCCTCTTTTTTTAGTTTCAACGGCAAAGGTCTCATCCTCTTTTATGTAATCTTTAATCTTCTCTGCTAAATTAACTATCTTATCAAAATCCGTCTCTGTTTCAAAATAAACTTTTAAAACCCTCTCAACCTCAGGAATCTCTAAGATTTTGTCTTCAATATCTTCATCACTCTCAACTATAACAATCCCCTGATACCCATCAGGAGAAACGATATAATTAAAGTTATTAATAATTTCTTTTAAATTATTTACAACGATGTTTTCAAAGCCCTTTTGTGTTTTTATTATATATTTAACCATTTTATCCCTCGTTATTATCTATTTTTTATTTTATCTTTTTGTTTTAACCTTGCATCTATATAAAGTAATAAACATAAGACAATTAAAAACCCATAATTAATGCCTATCTCACAATAAGCCAATAATAGAGAGGCGTATATTGCATAGAGCTTTTTATCTCCCTCATATATAAATTTTGATATCCATCCAAAAAGCATGGCAAATAAAACTCCAAAAATCCCAAAATCCAAATAAATAGTTCCAAAGAGTGTTGTAGTAAAGTTGTGTTTGTAATTAAATAATAACTCTCCAATAAGTTGCTCTCCATTAGGAGTTAAAGTAATTTTCCCAAGAGTTAATATATTGCTTTCAACAATCTTACTAAGAACATACAAATCAAAATAAGCCCTATAACATAAAAGTTCTATTGGATTTAAATCCCAGTTTTGATTGGAAGATGCCAATATGATTTTTCCCATAATCCCTAAAAAAATCAATAATCCAACACCAATCAAAACCATATGT
Source organism: Methanocaldococcus sp. (assembly GCA_039833665.1). Classification (GTDB taxonomy): domain Archaea; phylum AGJL01; class Methanococci; order Methanococcales; family Methanocaldococcaceae; genus Methanocaldococcus. The sequence goes on along the minus strand of JBDOKN010000051.1, from coordinate 29,308 downwards.
TTAAATGACATATTTCTATATTTATATAATATATAGGCAATAAAAAGCATTAAAACTCCTACTTTATACCCCAATAAAACCAAAATCACAAACGCAATTATAAAATAAACTTTATTTTCAATGGCTGAATAAATTAAAGCTCCCATAGATATTAATCTTAACGGTTCTGAATTAATAGCCATCCTCACATTATAATTTAATATTGGTATTGCTCCATAAATAAAAACTATTAAAATAAAAGCAACAATTCCAATTACAAACAGTATATCATTGAAAATCCTTTTTTTGTGAAATTTTATAAAGAGCTCCACAATCATTAAGATAAATAGCAAATAAATTGTAGATAAAAATAGCGAATGTGTAATTTTAAAAACTCCATATATTGATAAGAACGATAACAACAAAAAAGACAAATATACAATATATTCATTAAATTTAACCTTTAAATTAAAAATAAATGGAAAAGAAAATCCAAGAATGAAAATTGAAATTATTCCAATAACTTTAAGTATATTATATACCCCAATTTTCTCCCAATATGGTAAAGCCAATATAATTATTGCTAAATGACCAATTATAACAATAAGAATGGGATGAAATAAATCTACCTCTTTAATTTTTTTAATTTTTTCAGTAATATCGCATATATGCATAGTATCAACCCAAATAAATAATAAAGAATTACATCCAAATCTAAAATTCCACTTTCTATTGCTATAAGTGTATAAGCACATAATATTCCAAAAATACCTAAATAAACCCCTTTTAACTCCTCTGCCAATTTATAAAAAAATCCTAAAAATATCCCTAAAATTCCAAAGTATGGGATTACAGCCAAAGTTCCGTAATCTCCAATAACTGCCCCAACAATTGTTGGAGTTATACTCACCCCATAAATTCCCAACGCCTTTGCTATAATCGTCCTTGCTCCATTACACAACCCGAGATATGAAAACACTGCTGCATAATGAATATACCCATTAAAAACTCCATTAAAGTGGTTGAATATTATATCATAAATGGACATGGTTAGTGATATCCTTGATGTAATTGGATTCCCTTCAACTCCTAAAGCATATAATCTTAATATTGACAATCCCAACAAAATAACAAAGACAAGAAATCCATATTTCAAAATCTCTCTGTTAGATATTTTATTTTTATAATACAAGACTACACCAACAGAAATTAACAAAGCTAATACATTTGTCCTATATCCAAGAAGCATGATTAGTATTGAAAATATAATCGTATAAAATAAAACTTTTTTCTTATCAATATTTGAAGAAGCAAGTATTATTGCCCATCCAACTAAAAAGAGATGTGATAATGTTGTAAAATACACATTTAAAAATCTTCTTGATAATGGATTAAATAATGGGATATCCCTTACCCAAATTAAATCAGAAATTATTGCTATCAACCCAACTACCATTAAAAAAATCCCAAAGTTATAGTGTTTCTTTAAGTTTATTTTTAAATTTTCATTATCTATGTTAATTAAATAATATAACCTTTTACCAACAATAAAAGCCATATAAAAAAACACTGCAGAAAATAAAAAAACCACTGCTGAATTTATTGAAATGTTTGAAAATATTAAATAAATACATGATAGTATAATAAACAAGTGGTGAAGCTCAATCCTTTCCATATTATCCCAATGTAATTATATCATACTGCCTTTTTATATCGTCAGGAATCTCTTCTTTTGAGTTATTTACTACAACATATATTGTTAATTTTGATGTCGATATATTTGTGGCATTTATAAAATTATCAAGGTTTTTTAATGTGTTTAGTCCAAATTTTCCACTGATTATAAGTCCATAATCAACAAAATACACATTCATTCCTTTTTTGATATCAACATCAAATTTATTTATTATTTTTTGCCTTTCAGTTGGTGTGTAAGTTTTTGAATCAACCCCAATATTTCCCTCAACTACAATATCAACAATATTTAAATTAAAACCCTTTGTAGTGTTTGTTATTTTATTCACAACATCCTTAAATGATTTCCCATTTATTGGATTTAGTTCGTATTTTATTATTGACCTTCCAATTGGATGTAATATTATTTTTTTTGCAGCTACGTCTTCTTTATAAGCTAACTCTCCACCAATAGTTATTGGTGTTTCATTATATATTGCGTATAACGTTCCTCCTCTTGCCTTATATATCTCAACCTCTCCATTGAAAGGTTTTTTAGATATCGTCCGTTTTCCAATGATGGTAGCGTTTAAAGGAAAATTTTTATTCAAAATTTTTTCACATACCCATGCACATTTATACATTTGGTTTCCATCAAACTCATAATCGTTTTTATTATTGCTATAAAATTTATATGCCAGAGATACAGAGGTTATTAATATAGATACTATAACAACTACTTCAAGTATGCCAATTTTTTTCATAATCATCACCAAATAATATAATTTATTAATATAGGTTAGTAAAACTTAAATTAATAGATTATCTTAATGAATCCTAAAATTCTAAATCTTATTATAAATAATATCGGGGACATCAATGAAAGTGGATTTACATATTCATTCCATAGTAAGTAAGTGTTCTCTAAATCCAAGGAGTTTCTTAGAAAAATTTTGTATAAAGAAAAATATCCTTCCAGCAATTTGTGACCATAATAAACTAACTAAATTAAATTTTGCAATACCTGGGGAGGAAATAGCAACAAATAGTGGAGAATTCATTGGTTTATTCTTAACTGAAGAAATACCAGCGAATTTGGATTTATATGAAGCATTGGATAGAGTTAGAGAGCAGGGGGCTTTAATCTATCTCCCCCATCCCTTTGATTTAAATAGAAGAAGGAGTTTAGCAAAATTCAATGTATTGGAAGAAAGAGAGTTCTTAAAATATGTTCATATTGTTGAAGTGTTTAATAGTAGATGCAGAAGTATAGAGCCAAATTTAAAAGCTCTTGAATATGCTGAAAAATATGATTTTGCAATGGCTTTTGGTAGTGATGCTCACTTTATATGGGAAGTTGGAAATGCCTATGTAAAGTTTAGCGAGCTAAATATAGAAAAACCAAATGATTTATCCCCAAAGGAGTTTTTAAATTTATTGAAGATAAAAACTGAAGAGTTATTAAAAGAAAAATCCAATTTATTAAAAAATCCATGGAAAACAAGATGGCACTATGGAAAGCTTGGAAGTAAGTATAATATAGCGTTATACAGTAAGGTTATAAAGAAGGTTAGAAGAAAGTTAAATATATAAATATGCAAATATATTTGGAGCTGATAATTATGAAGGTCTCAACATACGATTTAAATAAAATAGCAGAAAAACTTAATTTATCTATAAAAGATTTAAACAAGGCATTTAAAAAGAAAATTTTAAGAGAAGACGAATATAAAGAAACAAAAACATTGTTATTTAAAAAAGAATTTAGAGGAATAGAAAAGGGGACAGTTATATTTTTAAACGACAACCTTGACGTTGTTAGAGGGTATCCAAAGACATACAGGGCTATAACACTCTATCCAACAATAAAAAAACATTTTATTGATAAAGTTGTTGTTGAAGAAAAATTAAACGGATATAATATCAGGATAGTTAAAATAGATGGCAAAGTTTATGCATTGACAAGAAGCGGATACATCTGCCCATTTACAACAAAAAAAGTTAAAAAATTCTTAAATTTGGAGATTTTAGATGATTACAACAAATACATGTTGTGTGGGGAAATGATTGGCTTAAATAACCCTTATATGCCTTATTATTACAAAGAGGTTGATAAAGGTTATGAAAATCTTGGATTTTATATATTTGATATAAAGGAGAGGGAAACTAACAAATCCCTACCAGTAAAAGATAGAATAAACCTATGTGAGAAATACAACCTACCTTATGTTAAGCCACTGACAATTGTTGATAAAGATGAAGCACACATACATATAAGAAGGATTATTGAAAAGCTAAACAAAGAAGGAAGGGAAGGAGTTGTTTTAAAAGACCCTGATATGGCTGTCCCTCCAATAAAATACACAACTCACTATACTCAATGTGAGGACTTAAAATCTGCCTTTACCTTTTTCTTTGATTTAGGAATGGACTTTTTATTCAGTAGAGTTGTGAGAGAAGGATTTATGAGCTATGAGTTTAAAGAAACTCTTGAAGAGAGAAAAAAGAGGGCTAAGGATTTAGGAGAGGCAATTTTACTGCCAATGGTTGAAACAATTAATAAAGTAGCTAATGGAGAGAGGGTTTCTGAGGACTTTGAGCTTATATTTGATAGTGAAGATGATTTTGATGAGTTTCTATATTTTATGAGAAAGATGAAAATGGTTATAAAAATAAAAAATATTGAAAAAATCAATACTGATGAAGGCGTTAAAATTAAGGTATTAATTGGAAAGATATACAACAAAACCAATGATAAAGTTATAAGTTATTTAAATGGAACACTTTGGGAATAGTTGGATTTAGAAAAATAATAAAAATTAAATACTCTGTAATTCTACTAAACTATAATTAAATACTACATTAAATTTAAATGAGAGGGATACCTGTGAAAATAAAGGACATCGTTTTAAAGATAGTTACCCCACTTGGTGTTGTTGTTTTGTGGGAGGTTTTAGCAATATATCTGAACAATCCAGTTATTTTACCAAGAGTTGAAGCAGTTATTAATGTTTTAATTCATCCCTTTCAGGGAATTTTAGGAACCGGGAGTTTAATAGACAACACAATAATTAGTATAAAGAGAGTTCTTAGTGGTTTTTTATTGGCTTCAATTATAGCAATACCATTGGGAATATTGATGGGTTATTACAAAACGATAAATAGCTTATGTGATACGTTAATTGAACTATTAAGACCAATTCCTCCATTAGCTTGGGTTCCATTATCGTTGGCATGGTTTGGATTGGGAGAGATGTCAATGATATTTATTATATTTATTGGAGCGTTCTTCCCAATATTAATAAATACAATATCTGGGGTTAAAAGTGTTCCCAATCCGTTGATTGAAGCGGCTTTAACATTAGGAGCTAAGGGAAAAGACATTCTAATAAAAGTTGTTATCCCAGCATCTTCTCCAAACATTTTAACTGGGCTGAGGGTTGGGGCAGGTATAGCATGGATGTGTGTCGTTGCCGCTGAAATGCTGCCATCAAGTAACGCTGGCTTAGGATATTTAATTATGTATGCCTATTCATTAAGTAGAATGGATGTTGTTATTGCCTGCATGGTAGTTATTGGATTAATCGGACTTGTATTAGATAGAGGACTAAGATATATAGAGGATAAATACTTTGTTTGGAGAAAGATGATGAAATAATTTAATTTGTTTAAGTGTTAAACATCCACAATAAACAAAAAGGGATAGGATGAAAACAAAGCTAAAAGTAGAAAACCTATCAAAAGTTTTTGAATTTAATGGAAACAAAGTTAAAGCATTAGATAACATTAACTTAGATGTCTATGAAAATGAATTTTTAACAGTTATGGGTCCGAGCGGATGTGGAAAAACAACATTATTGAGGATTATAGCTGGCTTAGATTATCCTACTGAGGGAAGGGTTATATTGGATGGGAAGGAAGTTAAAGGACCTGGAGCAGATAGGGGGGTTGTATTTCAGCAATACACTTTAATGCCGTGGAGAACCGTTTTAAAAAATGTTACCTTTGGCTTAGAGTTAAAAGGTATCCCAAAAAAAGAAAGGACTGAGATAGCTAAAAAATTTATTAAAATGGTTGGATTGGAAGGATTCGAAGATGCATATCCCTATCAACTAAGTGGGGGAATGCAGCAGAGGGTTGCAATAGCGAGAACTCTTGCAAACAATCCAGAGATTGTTTTAATGGATGAGCCATTTGCCGCGTTAGATGCCCAAACAAGGAGTATATTACAAAATGAGTTATTAAAAATTTGGGAAAAAGAAAAAAAGACGGTGTTTTTCGTCACACACAGCATTGACGAGGCAATTTATTTGTCCGATAGGGTTGTTGTTTTAACTGCAAGACCTGGAAGAATAAAAGAGATTGTTGAAATTGATTTAGAAAGACCAAGAGATAGAACGAGTATAGAATTCCTCGAATATAGAAAAAAAATCCTAAATATATTAAGGGATGAGGTCTTAAAATCATTAAAACAAAGATAAAGATAAAATTATGGTTCTTTTCAAAAATATTTTGAAATACATAGGGCATTAATGAAATTCCTAATAAAAGGGGTTAAACTTCCTTAATAAATTTTATTTACTTTTGAAAAGAACTACAAAACTGGGATTATAAAATAAGATTATAACAATCTCATAGGTATCCCCTTATCTGCACAATACTTTTTTATCTCCTCTATTGTATATTCCCTATAATGCAATATCCCTGCCATTAATGCAGCATCTGCCTTTCCATAAACAAATGCCTCATAAACATGTTCTGGTTTTCCAGCTCCACCAGATGCAATCACTGGCAATTTAACAGCTTTAGAAATCTCTCTTGTTAATATCAAATCATAACCACTTTTTGTCCCATCTTTGTCAATACTCGTTAATAAAATCTCTCCAGCCCCAAATTCTTCAACTTTTTTAGCCCACTCTACGGCATCTATGCCCGTTTCTTTCCTCCCTCCATATATATAAACTTCAAACCAACAATAACCATCCTCTACCTTAACAACATTTTTATTTATATTGTCTATCTCATCCTCACCAACATAGTGTCTTTTAGCATCAATAGCTACAACAACACACTGGGAGCCAAATATCTCACTCGCCTCTTTAATTAAATTAGGATTTTTTACTGCCGCAGTATTTATTGAAACCTTATCAGCCCCTGCCCTTAATATCCTTCTAAAATCTTCAATTGACTTAATCCCTCCACCAACAGTTAAGGGAATAAAGACCTTTTCAGCTGTTCTCTCAACAACATCAATAATGATGTCTCTCTTTTCAGCTGAGGCGGTTATATCTAAAAATACAAGCTCATCTGCTCCTTCATTATCATAGTATTGGGCTAACTCAACGGGATCTCCGGCATCTCTCAAATTTAAAAATTTTGTTCCTTTAACAACTCTTCCATCTTTAATATCTAAGCATGGAATTATTCTCTTTGTTAGCATTTTATCCCTTAAATTTTTATTCTAAATATAATCTTCAAAGTCCTTTTCAGATTTTTCTTCTTCAGTTAGCTCTGAGATGGCTTTTGCTAATTTTAATGCTCTTAGTGATGCTAAATCCTTCTCTAAATATACACTTGCCAGTTCGTTAGCCAGTGCATTCATTTCTTTTGTGAATTTTGTTTTAATCTTTACTATTGGTGTACTCTCTACCCATTGCCTTTCTACATTAGTATCGTAAGGCAGAACCCCAATAACATCGTCTATTATCTCACTAATATCCGTAAGCCCCCTATATTTATTTATAATTATTCCTGTAAGCCCTATACCCAAATCTCTTATAAGCTCCATAGATTTTAAGGAATTTACAATTGATGGAATACTATCTTCCCCAACTACAACTAATTTATTTACAAGTTCAAACTCACCAACATAACTTATTAATGGGTTATCTTCAGTAATGTTTGGTGGGAAATCATAAACTATAACATCATAATCCTCCTCTAACGTTTTGATTAAAGACTCAAATCTATTTAAATCAGATTTATATCCAAAAACTTTTGAGGAAACATCTGTATGGATAATGTCTAAATCGTCATAATGATATATTATATCTTCAATTGCGGATTCTCCTGCAAGATAAGTATTTAAGTTGTGTTCTCTATCTTCAAGACCAAATAAAACAGCAGTAGTTCCTCCATATATATCACAATCAATCAATATTGTTTTTACCGATTCACTGAGTATATATGCAAAATTTGCGGCAACAGTGGTTTTTCCAGTTCCTCCTTGAATATTATAAAATCCTATTTTCATTGTTATCACCAAAATATATTTAATTTAGAGGAATTATTTTTGGTGGGTTTACTATCACATATCTGCAATGTTCTTTATCAAACTCCTCAAAATCATACTTAGTTATGTTGAAGTTCTTTTTAAAGATGGTTATTTTTATTCCATCGTTGTTATATATCTTTACAGCAGTTCCATTGTAGAATATATTATTCTTAACATATTTATCAAGCCATTTAGCTAAATCTTTGAATGAAACCACATTAGTTTCATTTTCCTTTAATTTGATAATCAAGCTTCTGTCATAATCCCTAATATCTGCAATATAAACTCCAAAGTCCTCATCTTTTGGTGGAATATAGAGCGTATCAACGACATTTACTCCATAAATTTCTTTTAATGGTGTTGGAATTCTAACAATTGGAATTCCGTCAATGATTTCAAACCCCTTACTTCCCGGAATTACTAAATATTTAACTTTATCTTTCACATCTAACTTCCAAGTAAGATTTTCATTATCATTCCCTAAAATTGCATCTATTAAGTTCTTATCTGAACTCTCCAAAAACAATCCATTACAATTACTGCCTCCCAATGCATAGGCATAGTTTTTAACAAACCAATGATTGAAATATTTATATTTATCCCACATTTCACTATCTTCTTCTGGTAAAACTGGCTCTCCTTCATAATACCATTTTGATGGCTCTTTAGCTTTTCCATTCCAATATGGTTCTCCATAATCTAAGTGATAATAAATGTTTTCACTCTTAGCTCCCTCTTCCCAATAACCATAATCTCTTGTTCCTTTATAACTTATAACCTTTGGATAATAGCCACCAATAGGGTCGTTTTCAAATGTCTCTGGTGCTTTATCAACATAAATTAAAGGGTAATAGCTTAAAGCCAGTATATCCTCTGCTTTGATATCTAACTTTGATGGGTTAAAGTACATATGTGTATAATTCTCCTGATATCCCTTTTTAAACCAATAATAATCATATAAATCTTCAAGTTCATCCACATCAACATCAGATTTTTTTATAATTTCAATTCCTTCACTACCTGTCACTATATAGCTTACATTTATACCAAAAGCTTTTAACGCCTTTATGTATCTTAATTTTTTGTTGATTATCTCATCATCCAACACATCCACTTTAATCTTCCTTCCTGCAACATCTATAGCATAATCCCCATTTTTATCGGGAATTATCTTATCCACCGCTACCCCAGTAGCAAGCATATGCTTATAGTATGGTGGAACTTTATTTATGTATGCAAAAACACCCCCATTTTTAGCAATATATTCCCCAATAATATCAAGAGTTTTTTTATCATTCAATGATGTTGGATATAAGAAGAGTAATTTATTTTTCTTAATTTCATAAACTCCATCTGCTACCTTCTTGTAATTAATTTTATAAATTGGGACTTCCTTAGCTTTTACTGGCGGATTGAATATTAAAACTCCTTTATCATCCCTTATGATATATTTTTTTGGATATATTATGAAGATGTTGTTTTTATCAACAAACACATAATCGTAATACTCAGGAATACATTTTTCTGGAAGATTGTAAGTGTATTTATAATAATAACTATCAGAGCTATTTTTTGGAGGGTTGTAATAAATCTCCCCATCCTTACCTCTGGTTATGTATTTTTTTGGATAGAGAATAAAGGTTGATTTTTGTATCAGTACATATCCGTCATATTCAGGAATTTCTGAAACATTTGGAACTTTAATCTTGTATGGCTTTACAAACTCATATTTGCTATAATTTTCTTCCTTTGGTGGATTGAATATTAAAGCCCCATCCTTTTCATAATAAACACTATACTTTGGATAAATTACAATAACTCCATTTTTATTAACATATGTGTAATTTCCAAAATCAGGAATTTTTGATGGTGTGTATCTTTTTATTCCAAGGTAGTATAATATGTCTTTATTTACATCGCCACTATCAAGACAGAAAATTGTCAGAGATGAGTTAGAATTTAACATCCTATCAAGTTCATTAACATTACTAACCTTAGATAATGAAATAAATTCTATTGGAATTGAACTTGTATATTTATAGTCCAAATTTGAAGGATAGGCATAGCTAATTAATGCAAATAACATAAACGTAAAAATAAGTTTTTTCATCTACTCACCTCAATATCCCCTATATAATACAGTTACATATTACAATTATTTTTTACTTTTAAAATAAATATTTATTCCTCATACTTTTCAAACTTTTTGACATACATTAGAGGATAATCAATCTCTGGGATATATTCAAGCTTTAAATGGGCAATTATTTTATTTATTTTAATTTTTAAATCAACATCTAACATCTTTCCATTTAAAGAAATGTATTTTTCCCCAACATTTTTAATTTTTACCTTTATGTCATAAACACATGGTTGATTTTTCATTGCCTCTTCTATAGCCCTCTCTAATGATTCTTTATTATATTTGCTTACCGGAGTGCCAACAAATTGATGAAACAAAGCTCCTAAGGTAATCCCTCCTTCAAATACTGCCCTCTCCCTGTCGGTTAAATTTTTAAAATACCTCTTAAAAATCTCTGTTTCCTCTACTCTCATATCTTTCCCATCACCAATAATTTTATTTTTTAAAATATAAAAGCATCAACTGTTTAAATATTTAACATCCTTTCAATGGCTTTTCGAGCTTTTTCGATTATCTCTTTTTTTAATTTAATTTCATACCTCTCCTCCAATAAACATTTTTCTATCTTCTCCAATGTTATTTTTTTCATCTCATTACAAATAGCATCCTCCTTTAATGGAATAAGTTTTTTTCGTTTTCCTAATTTTTCAAGCTCTATCTCCAATCTATTTATCATCCCAACCTCAGTTCCAATTATAAACTCTTCATCCTCTGACTCTAAAACAATCCTCAATATTCCACTTGTGCTTGCTATATAATCAGCATTGTCTTGCAGCTCAGGATTACATTCTGGATGAATCAAAACTTTGGCATTTGGATATTTACTTTTAACTCTTTTTAAATCATCTATGGTGAATTTTTTATGCACATAACAGCCCCCACCCTCTGGAATGGCAATAACTTTTTTATCAGTTCTTTTCTGAACATAATAAGCTAAGTTGTTATCTGGACCAAATAAAATTGTCTCTGCCTCTAAAGAATTAACCACTTTATCAGCATTCGCTGATGTGCAAGTTATATCTGCCAATGCCTTTGTCTCTGCTGTTGTATTTACATAAACAACCAGTGGAGCTTCTGGATATTTCTCCCTATATTTTTTTATAATCTCTGGAGGTAGTTGATGAGCCATCGGGCATTGGGTCCCTTCAATCTCTGGCATTAAAACCTTTTTGTCTGGATTTAAAATCTTTGCAGATTCAGCCATAAAATCTACTCCACAAAACACAATTATATCGGCATCCGTCTCCTTTGCTTTAATACACAGTTCCAAAGAATCCCCTAAAAAATCAGCTATTTTTTGTATTTCCTTTGGTTGGTAATTGTGAGCTAATATTATAGCGTTTTTCTCTTCTTTTAGTTTATTTATTCTATCCACTACATCCATGTGTATCCCTCAGAATTTATATTTTATACCCATATTTCTCTAATCTCTCAATTACTTTGTCCCATGTTGGAAGATTTGTCTGACATCCCTTTGCCTCAACAACAAATGACGCAGTTGCAGCCCCAATTAAACCACATTTCTCTAAATCATATCCTTTAATATAAGCGGATAAAAATCCTGCCCTATAACTATCTCCTGCACCTGTTGGGTCTATAACCTCTTTCGCCTTAATACAAGGAATCTCCATCTTTCTATCTTTGGTATATATTACACTACCCTTAGAACCCTTTGTTACTATAAGGACATCAACTCTATTTAGATAATCATCAATCTCAAAATTTAATAGCTTTGAAGCTCTTTCAAATTCATGCTTGTTCATAAATAAAAAGTTTGTATGCTCAATCAACTCCAACAACATATCTTTTGAATATTGAGGTAAGTCCTGTCCGGGGTCGAAAGATACCAAATTGTTTCCATAAGCTTTTTTGGCACATTTTAGGTTAAATTCTGGGTCTCCTGTCGCTATATGGACAATCTCTGTATTGAAGTTTGGCGGATTTAGCTCTTTATAATGCTTAGCCGCACCCCATAAGAAAAATGTTATTTGGTTATTGTATTTATCTGTAAATATCCACGCTTTTGGTGTCTCTTCCTCCTCAGAGTAATAGAGTTTTGACAAATTAATACCCAATTTCTTTAAATACCTCTCATATCCACTGTTTTTAAAATCATATCCGACACATGATAAAAGCTCAGAATCGACACCAAGTTTTTTTATCCCAACTGCTGTATTTGCTGCTGCTCCACCATAATACTTTCTTGCCGAGGGAATTTGAATTGATGTATTTGGCTCAGGAAATTTTTCTATATTAAAAATATAATCAAGAGCTGTATGACCTACACATGCAATCTTTTCCATTTTACCACCTACAAAACGATAAAAATTAATAAAAGCTTTATAATAGATTAGTTATAGTTAATGTGATAGAATTGTTAAACTACTACTTAAAGATTTATGGGGGAGTGTTATGATAAAGATATCAGAAAACTCAGAAGCAAAAGAATTAATACCCATAGCCAAGGCAGTTCATATATTGGTTAATAAACTCCCTGTTGCCATGAGGAGTAAAAACAAACCTGGAATAAGATTAGAAAAAGGAGAGGTTGTAGATACAAACTATGAAGGTTATGTCTTAAAAGTTGCAATTAAAATAGGGAAACCTATAAAAGCAACCCCAATTACTGGTCCTTATGCTGGACTTCCGGTTATAGTAACTCCTATAAAAGATGAAGAAAATAACATTATTGGAGCTATAGGAGTGGTTGATATAACAGCTGGAATATTTGAAGATATATTAACAATTGCAAGGAGACCTGAGCTATATAAGTTTTTACCAGAAGATGCATTTCCAAAATAATTAAAATAAAAAATAAATAAAAAATGTGATGAAGTAGAATAAGAATCTCGTGGTGATGTGATGAAGAAAATATTTATATACCCTCCAAATAGCTTAATACTAACAGATTTAGTTGAGAGATTTGGACATAAGCCATTAAACCTAAATATAACCATAGGAAAGTTAGTGAGAAATCCTGAGATAGATAGCCCCCCTATGAACATAACAGATGAAGAGCCAAAAAAAGGTTTAAAGTATGCGGCTGTAGAAGTCCCCTCAGGTGTTAGAGGAAGAATGGCTTTAATCGGACCGTTAATTGAAGAGGCAGAGGCAGCAATAATAATGGAAGATGCACCAATAGCTTTTGGATGCATTGGATGCCAAAGAACAAATGAACTAACTTTATATTTAGTTAGAAGGAAAAATATCCCAATATTAAGAGTTAAATATCCAACAAATGAAGAAGAGGCCGAAATTTTAGTTAATAAGATAGCAAACTTCTTAAAGAGTTTGGAAGAGGATAAAAACTAACTAAGGGGATAAAATGGAGTGTCCAAATAAAGAGATTAACTTAAAGAGATGCAACTGCAGTTATCCAGCTTGTTCTAAAAAAGGAATGTGTTGTGAATGCCTACATTACCATTTAAAAAATAGACAATTACCAGCTTGTTGCTTCCCAGACGATGTAGAAAAAACCTATGATAGAAGCTTTGAAACGTTTGCAAAGCTTGTTTTAGAAGGGAAGATTTAATTTTCTTTTTATATTTTATTCAACAATTGCTGATGCATAACCAACAACTGCTGAATAATCTCCAGTAATATCTCCAGATGTTGCATAAGCCAACAACTTGGATTTTTCAGCTCCTAAGGTTTTCATGGCTTTTAACATAGCTATTACAGGACCATAACCACACATTGAGATATTATAATTTACAACATCCTCATATAACTGCCTTTCATCCATTTCTAAGATATCTTTAATAACAATCGCGTCCTTTTTTGAAGCAACTTCTTGTGGCTCATAATGTGTCAAGTCAGAAGAGGCAATAATAACTATCCTTCTATTTAACTCTTTAGCAATCTTAGCTATGAAATAACCAACCTCCACGGCAGTTTCATAATCTTGAAACATCATACATATTGGAACAATCTTAAATTTAGCTATATTTAATAATTCCAAATGCTTTAAAAACGGCAACTGCACTTCAATAGAATGCTCATTCAAGTGAGCAGTTTCATCTAAATCAACTATCTCGCACTTCCTCCAAAGCTCCTCAACAAATTCCTCATCACACTTAACATCTCCCAAAGGTGTTCTCCAAATTCCGTTCATTACACTAACTCCTGAACCTAAACCAGTGTGATTAGGTCCTAAAATAACAGCAGTTGTTTCTTCAAGAGCATCAACTCTTTTTGATAGTTCATAATAAGAGTGGGCTTTTATCGGACCCGAATAAACATAACCGGCATGAGGGCATAGTAAGCCAATAGGTTTTTCATAAGTTCCATGAACCGGCATTGATTTTGGTCCAAATTTGTGTAAATAGCACTGTTCTATCATATCTATAAGCTCGTCAGGATGTGAAGGGTAAAACAAACCTGCAACTGCTGGATATCTAATTTTACCCATAATATCCCCCTAATAAATTGCTTAAAACATTAAACCTATATAATTCTTTTCAAAATATTTTGGAATACATAAGGCACTGGTGAAACTTTCCAATGGAAAGGAGTTCAAACTTCCTTAATAAATTTTATTCACTTTTGAAAAGAACTATAATTTAAAATTGTCATTTATTCTTTATATAGTTATTTGTGCATATTAATGACACTTAAATACACAAAACCAAAAAGTTTTTATATTTTTACACATATGTGTATTATTAGAAAAAATTGAGGTGATAATATGTTTGGATGGGGAAGGGGATGGTTTGGCAGAGGTAGAAAATTTTGGAGACACTTCCCAGTTAGCACAGTTGGAGGCAGATACAGATACGTAGGACCATGCAGATGTGGTCTTGGACCACATGCATTCTATGTTGATGAGAAAACTGGAACTTTAGTTCATGCATGGGATTTATATAGGAGAAATATTCCAGAATATGACGAAAAGAGATATTTAGAAGAAACCATAAGAGAGTTAGAAGAAGAGAAAAAGCTATTAGAAGAGGAATTAGCAAGAATTAAAAAAAGGTTAGATGAATTAAAGAAAGAATAAGTGATATAATGGACATGAAAAAATTTTTATGCTCTAAATGTCAAAAAGTTATTGAAGTTCCTTATGGAGTTCCAAAACCAGATGTTTGTCCTTACTGTGGAGCTCCCGCAACATTTATTCATAGGATAGATGCTGGAGGGAGAGGGTTAGGTAGGGGAAGAGGTAGAAGATGCGGAATGAGAATGATGGGAAGATTTGATAGAGAATAGATTAAAAATTTAAATTTCTTTTTTTATTTTATCTATTCAAATCCTTAAATATATTTATATAAAAATAAAAATTAAAATAAAAATATAAAAATAAAGGAAGTTATTTCTTCCTAATCTCTTTTAATGCTTCTTCAACATCTGCATTTTCATGAACTATTTTACAGACAGCCCTTGTTATACCAACAACATCGTCGTGCTGGAAGATATTTCTACCTACTGCAACACCAGCAGCTCCTGCCTCCATAGCATCTTTAATCATCTGTAAGAACTCTTCATCGGTATTTGTCTTTGGCCCTCCAGCAACCACAACTGGAGCTGGACAGCCCTTAACAACATCTCTAAATGAATCAATATCTCCTGTATAACTTGTTTTAACTATATCAGCCCCTAACTCAGCCCCCAATCTCGCGGCATGAGCAACCAATTCAGGGTCTCTCTCATTCTTTATATGCTTACCTCTTGGATACATCATGGCAATTAGCGGCATTCCCCAGTATTCACACGTCTCAGCTATCATTCCCAAATCTCTGTATGCCTCCCAATCTTCATCTGAACCAACATTTACATGAACTGAGACGGCGTCAGCACCCATTCTAATAGCTTCCTCAACAGTTGTAACTATAACTTTTTTCAATGGATTTGGGGATATTGCAGTCCCACCAGAAAGATGAATGATTAAACCAACATCCTTGCCATAGCCCCTGTGTCCATGTCTGACAATTCCTTTATGTAAAAGGACAGCATTAGCTCCTCCTTCAGCAACATCATTTACTGTTTTTCTTATGTCTATAAGTCCCTTAATTGGACCGTTTGAAACCCCGTGGTCCATTGGAACTATAACTGTTTTTTCACTTTTTCTGTTAAATATTCTCTCTAACCTTACAAGTTTTCCAAGATTTTTTATATCTTTAAATAACTCCATACTCTCACATTTACAAATTTATCATTTATTTGATACGAAAGTTAAACTTTTAATATAGAAATATCAAAATCAATATTTAAAATTTGTGTTTGGTGATTTGATGGTATTTAAAGCTTATGACATTAGGGGGGTTTATGGTAAAGAGTTAGATGAAAGCTTTGCTTATTCCTTAGGAAAATGTATTGGCAAAAAGCTTGAAAATAAAAAAATATTAGTTGGGAATGATGTGAGAATCGGCTCTAAAAAGCTTTTACCCTATTTTATAGTTGGTTTGAAAGAATATGCGGATGTATTTTATGCAGGAACTATTTCAACCCCTTTAATGTATTTTGGAACTAAAGGAAAATATGATTTAGGAGTTATATTAACTGCATCTCACAACCCTCCTGAATATACTGGATTTAAAATGTGTGATAAAGAGGCCATCCCATTATCGCCAATAGAAGAGATAAAACCAATCTTTAAAAAATATGAATTAACAGAAAGCATAAAAGAAGAAGTTAAAAACCTAAATTTGGACGATTTAAAAGTCAATATTATAGGGGAGTATAAAAAGTTCTTTTTAAAGAGAATTCATAAATCTAATAGAAAAATAGCTGTTGATTTTGCCAATGGAGCCACGACAATAGCTGAAAAAGAAATTTTAGATGAGTTGTTTGAAAACGCTGTTTTTATAAACGATTATCCAGATGGCAATTTTCCTGCTCATCAACCTGACACGCTAAAAATAGAATGCTTAAAAGATATTATAAAGGCGGTAAAAGAAAATAAATGTGAATTAGGTTTAATATTTGACGGAGATGGAGATAGGTTAGGAATAGTTGACGAAGATGGAAATGTTTTGAGGGGGGACATATTAACAGCCATAATAGCAAGAGAAATTTTAAAAGAAAAGCCAAAAGCTAAGATAGTTTATGATTTAAGATGTTCTAAAATAGTTCCAGAAATCATTGAAAAATATGGAGGAATACCAATAAAAAGTAGAGTAGGGCATTATTTCATTAAAAAGTTAATGCATGAAGTAGATGCTGAATTTGCTGGGGAGTTGAGCAATCACTTTTACTTTAAAGAGATTGGATACTTTGAAAGTCCATTGTTGGCTTTAAACTATATCTTAAAAGCTATGGATGAAGAAAATAAAACACTATCTGAGCTAAATAAAGAATTTAATAAATATCCTCACAGCGGAGAGATAAACTTTAAAGTTAAAGACCAAAAATACATCATGGAAAAAATAAAGGAACATTTCAAAGATTGTAAGCTTGAAGAGTTGGATGGAATATCTATTTACTGTAAAAACTTCTGGTTTAATTTAAGACCTTCAAACACTGAACCATTATTAAGATTAAATTTAGAAGCAGATGATGAGAAAACAATGAAAGAAAAGGTTGAAGAGATTAAAAACCTAATTGCAGAGATTGACAAATATTTAGAATAACACTTTCCAAAATTTTATGTTTGTGTCTTTAATATACACATAACCAAAACTTTTATATAGTAGTTCGTAATTATAGTAATTTCGCATGTTTTGGTTTGAAGGTTTAGTGAAGCGGGGTAGGGTAGCCAGGTCCATCCCGCCGGGCTCATAACCCGGAGATCGGAGGTTCAAATCCTCCCCCCGCTACCATTTGTATATTTTAATATGTTATATCTATATATTTGAATATAGGAATTAATATTTATTCAAAGATTCTAAGTATCTTTGAAGCTTTTCTTGCTTTCTTTTTATTGAGAAACCAACTTTTATAGCAAAATTCTTAACGGATTCTTTTCTATGGATTGATAACTCATAAAAATCGTCTTTATAATGAAAATTTCTCCTCTAATATCTGATTCAGAGCCTTTTTTCTTTGATATATAAATTGTTGAATGTATCTCTAATTTTTCTAATAAATCTTTTGAGAACTCTAAAAGCTCTAAATCATAGTTTCCTAATCTTACTCTACAAATTCGTGGATTTTTTGGATGTATAAATACAGAACCTTCACTATCAAAAAATCCTCTTAAAAAATCCTCAGGATACTTTTCAGCAATTTTAAAAAGCTTTTCTTTATCTTGACTTAAAAACATATACAAACTTTTTACTACTTACCTCAACATGCCATCTATTGCTCCTTGTTTTCTCTTCCACATAGCTAATTGTTGGACTCAGACCAATTTTTATTAAATTGTTCTTAACAACCCCGCAAACTCTCCATCAACGACTTTAATTCTAAAATAGTAAGCCCCTGTCTTTTTTCTAAAATAGATATTTCCATCTCCAAAATAGGCCCCTATTATGTAAGAAAGTTCTGGAGAAGAAGATAAATCTATAAATTTTGTTTTGTTGAAGGGATTATTTGTATTTTTACACCACCTAATAATAGTAGATTTATATATTTTAATACATTTCTCAACTTCAATCTTTTTAGATATTTGAGAATAGCTAAAATTTTGTTTTCTGAGTGATTTAACATAATTTATAAGTTCTGATACTTCATTTTGAGAAAGTTCTTTGAGATTAATCATGTTATCAACAAAATGGGAAATATTAAAATTTAAAATAGTGTTCCCCCTATATCCTACCCTCTCTCATCCTCGGCTCTGCCACGTCGAGAGCGTGGGCCATAGGGGGTAAAATAGATTTTCTCGAATTTTTAAAATAAATGAAGACAGAGATATTATAAGCCAAGGGGCTTACTCTAATTTAAGTCCTTTCCTCTCTCTAATTTGCTTAATTAATTGTTCTTGCATTTCTCTTGGGACTTTTTCATAACCAGCAAACTCAATACTCCAGAGACATCTACCCTGTGTAGCTCCTCTAATAGCTCCTGCGAATCCGAACATCTCTGCAACAGGACACTTAGCTTTAATGATAGCCATATCTCCTTCTTGCTCCATATCTAAGATTTGTCCTCTTCTGTTGCTGATTTCTCTCATTGCGGCTCCCATGAAGTCCTGTGGAGTGTTGATATATACGTATTGCATTGGTTCTAACAAGACAGGTTTTGCCTGCATCATCGCATCTCTAATACCAAATCTTGCCGCTGGAATCATTTGTGCTGGTCCTCTGTGGATTGCATCTTCGTGTAAGACAGCATCCATCAACTTAACTTTAACTCCCTGACACTTCTCTGCTGCCAAAGGTCCATTTCTCATTGCCTCTTTAAATCCTTGAATGATTAACTCTTTAACTTCATCTAAATGAACAATACCTCTCGTCATATTAACTAAAACGTTTCCTTCATAGATACACATTACTCTCTTAGCTTCTTCTGGATCCATTCCTGCCTTAATTAGCTCTTGAACAATCTTATCATCTAACTTTCTCTTTGTATCAACATCTGGGATTTTACCCTCTTTGTATGCTTTTAAGACCCCTTCTTCTAATGGTTCAACTACAAAGTAGAGTTTGTTGTGTTTGTTTGGCGATTTACTTTCAACTACTGGAGATTTGTCTGTTACTGTCTCCCTATAAACAACAATTGGCTGTCCTACTTCAACCGGGATTCCGGCATCTCTCTCAATTTTCAATTTTGTTATAATTTCGATGTGCAACTCTCCCATTCCACTTAGTAAGTGCTCTCCTGTCTCTTCGTTAATCTCAACTCTAACGGTTGGATCTTCTCTTGCAACTTGTCTTAGAACTTCAATTAATTTTGGCAAGTCCTTTGTATTCTTTGCCTCAATAGCTACTGTAATAACTGGCTCACTAATGTGGGTTAT
This sequence comes from Methanocaldococcus sp., assembly GCA_039833665.1. Classification (GTDB taxonomy): domain Archaea; phylum AGJL01; class Methanococci; order Methanococcales; family Methanocaldococcaceae; genus Methanocaldococcus. The sequence continues at coordinate 9,403 of JBDOKN010000051.1, read as the reverse complement.
TGCCTCAAATGGCTCGATTATCTTATCTGGCGAACAGATTGTTTCTCCTGCTGATGCCTCTTTCAATCCAACTAATGCACAAATGTTTCCTGCTGAAATACTCTCTACTGGAATTCTTTCTGGACCCATGAAGACAGAGACCTGTTGAATCTTTGCCTTTTGTTGATTATTTACCATATAAACTTCGTCTCCCTGCTTAATTCTACCACTGAATAATCTACAAACTGAAACAGCTCCAGCGTGTTTATCTACAATAATCTTTGTAATAACTCCTGCTAATGGTCCGTTTGGATCACAGTTAAGCATTGCTTTTCCAGCTTCTGAGTTCAAATCTCCTTTCCATAAGTGTGGAATTCTGTATTTCTGAGCTTCTGGTGGGCTTGGTAAGTGCTTAATAACCATGTCTAAAACAACTTCGTGTAATGGAGCTTTTTCAGCTAATTCATCTTGCTTATCTTCTTCACAATACTTAATTATGTCTTTGAATGTTATTCCACTCTTCTTCATGAATGGAACTGAAATTGCCCAGTTGTTGTATGCTGAACCAAATGCAACACTTCCATCTTCAACTCTAACAAGCCATTTATCTTTAAATTCTTCTGGAGCCATCTTTCTGATTAAGTTGTTAATATCATTGATAATCTTAATAAATCTACTTTGCAACTCTTCTGGTGTTAATTTTAACTCGTTGATTAATCTATCAACTTTATTTATAAACAATACTGGCTTAACTCTCTCTTTTAATGCCTGTCTTAAAACGGTCTCTGTTTGAGGCATAACTCCTTCAACTGCACAAACAACGACTATAGCTCCATCAATAGCTCTCATAGCTCTTGTAACGTCTCCTCCAAAATCAACGTGTCCTGGAGTGTCGATTAAGTTAATTAAATACTCTTTACCTTCATAAGTATGAACCATTGAAACGTTTGCTGCGAAGATTGTAATTCCTCTTTGAGCTTCCTCTTCATCGAAGTCAAGAGCTAACTGCTCTCCTGCTAACTCTTTTGAAATCATCCCTGCTCCTGCTAATAAGTTATCTGACAATGTTGTTTTACCGTGGTCGATGTGAGCACAGATACCAATGTTTCTTATTCTGTCATACTTTTCCATCAATTCCTTAATTTTAGCAATCATCTTTGCTCTCTTTCCCATGTTCTTCACCTTCTATATAATGTTGTTCATGTTATGTGCATATTTTATCATTAAATATTAACATCATGTATAAAAATAGAGAGGTAGGAATATAAAAAGTTTATCTTGCTGACTGAGCAACTCTCTCTGTCTCTTCTTTCTTTCTGACAGCATAACTCTTCTGTATATCCCCTCTTGCAGCTGCAATTATCTCTTCAGCTAATGCCTCTTCAATTGGTTTTTTACTTTTGTGAGCAGCCATGTATGCTCCAAGAGCTATATTCCTTAAAGCAACATCAATTCTTCTTAATGATGAACAATCAACTGATTGTAAATAGATGATACCTCCATAGGAGATTCTTGTTGTGTCTTCTCTTGGTCCAGCGTTTTCAATTGCATCCACTAAGACCTGAATTGGATTCTGCTTAGTTCTCTTTTCAATAATTTCAAATGCCTCTTCAACTATTTTTAAAGCTTTTAACTTTTTACCTGTGTTTTCCTCTCTTCTCATAACTTTATTTACTAATCTCTCAACTATATTCATTTTTGCCTTTTCAAACTGCCTCTTTGTGTATCTTCCTGCAGTGTGTGGGACATAAATTGGTGTTAAGTTTATGTAGTTTCTTAAACCTGGGTCTTTAACAACAACATCCTTTGTGCTCCATTTTCCAAATATCTTAATTTCATCGAGTTCCAAATTACCACCTCATCTCCAACTCTTTCAAAACTTTTAATAAATTTAAATATAGAGAATTTATCTTTTGATTTTTTCTTGTCTTCCTCTAACCAATTCTCTTAATGAGTTTCTACCAACCATTATAACCTTATACTTAACTCCTGGAATGTCCCCCTTAGCTCTTGGACCCTTAGGTCCTCCAATACCTTCAATAATAACCTCATCGTGTTCATCAATGAAGTTTATAGCGTGATTTCCTGGACAGAAAGCAGTGACAACTCTACCGTTTTTAATTAACTGGACTCTAACACACTTTCTGATAGCTGAGTTTGGCTGTTTTGCCTCTAAACCTACTTTTTCAATAACTATTCCCCTTGCCATTGGTGCTCCTTCTAATGGGTCATACTTCTCTTTTAATCTTAAAACTCTTCTAACATATTTATAATCGTGCCATCTACACCATTTTCTTTTTAATCTCAACTTTCTTCCAGCAAATTCTCCTCTTGGTGATTTACTTCCACTCATAATCTTCACCTTCTCCATATTCTTGATTATTATAATGGTCATATTATTTGATATTATTGATATTGAATAATTTCAAACAGCATATACATATAAATATTTTTACTCGTTAGCAGTTTCTTTTACATCCTGTTGAGCTTCAGGCTGTTTTTCAACCTGTTCTTGTTGCTGCTCTTTAGATATAAGTTTTCTTGTTCCTCTTCTTTTAAATCTTGGATTTTCAACTATAACTTTTATTTTTGTAATTTTTGTATGTCTTTTTAAAATCTTTAAAGCTCTTTCCAAGTTTTTACCTTTCTCTCCAAAAACCGCTCTTCTGACTCTTGGATTTATCTTAATAAAAGCAACAACATCTTTCCCAACTCTTTTAACCCACACATCTTCTAACTGTATTGGTGCAAATATATTTCTTATAAACTTTCTCCAATCGTCTGAGTATTCAATGATATCAACTTTCTTTCCAAATTTCTCTTCTGCTGTTTTGACATTCTCTCCTCCTTTCCCAATTGCCGCTCCTACATCACCCTCCTTTACAATAAAAGCAACCCTTTCATCGTTTAATATACAGTCGAGAATAGGAACATTTGCAATTTTTTCAAAAAACCCAATTTTCATAATCTCTTCTGTTGTTAATCTTACCTTAGCCATTATTCACCACCTTCTTTCTTCTCTACCAGCTCCATAATGTTTGAGAGTCCTTCATCTAAAACCAAAAGAGCAGCAACTGGGAAAGGTTTCCCACAAACTGCACCAAGTTCTAATGATGTTATTTTGTGCTGATAAACTGGGATGTTTGACAACTTAGCATAGTATTTGACATCCTCTTCCAACTCTTTTGGAATGTTTCCAGCTATAACAACCAACTTACCTTCTCCGTGTTTAACAAATTTTATTGTTCTTTTTGAACCCAAAATTACTTTACCCGTATCTACTGCGGTTCTAATTGCTTTATTTACATCCATATTCTCCCTCCTTCTCATTTTTTACTCCGGAGGGGTTTCTTAGGACTTTCGCAGGTAAATATATTTTAACTTTGTATAAAACATTTTCTCCTGCGAGAGTCCCAACTCCCTACCGGTAAGAATATTAGTTTTCGATAATAGTTTCTCTATATTTATATACTTTTTGGATGAATAAAAATATCAAAAATTGGAGAATTTTGTTATAAATTTTTTAAAGGTCAGAGAAGGGCGCGTTCATCATAGTTAATCAGCACATCGATGTATCATCATCCCAAGATATAAAATAGTAGTATTATATATTTTATTATGATGCTAAATGTTAAAAGTGAATTTTGATATAAAAACTTTACTCTTCCTTATATCCACCCTCTTCATACTCTCTGTCTATTGTTAGTTTAACACATCCAGTTCCAAGATATATTGGTTTTCCAACGATAACGTTTTCAATAACCCCTTTTAGTTTATCAACTTCTCCCTTTTCTGCGGCAGAGTATAGATGCTTAACTGTCTCTTCGAACGCTGCCCTTGCCAAGACAGAACCTTTCTCTCCAGCCACTCCATGTCTTCCAATTGGCTTAACCTCCCCATCGGCAGTCATAATATCCGCAACTAACATTAAGTGCCTTATATCAACTTCCAGCCCTTGTTGTCCTAATGTATTCCTCATCTCATTAATTATGGCATTTCTCGCTGCCTCTATACCTAAAACTTCTTGGATTTCTATGATATTGTTTGTTATTGTTCTTGTTGTATCTACCCCTTCTATTTTAAAGACCTCTCTTAAATTTGAACCTTGTGTATATAAAACGTATTCATTCCCTTCTTTTTTAACTAAAACCCTCTCAATTCCTGGAATCCCTTTTAATTGAATATTTTTAATTTTTGGGATTCTCTTTCTAAGAGCTTTTATTGATGGGGTTTTTATTTTTAAATATAAGGTAGTTCCTTCAACATCAATCTTTACCTTTAATTTTTTCTTAATTGCTTCAATAACATCATCTACTGTTAATCCCCTATCAGCCAATCTATTTTCATCCAACTCAACTTTTATAGATTGAGTCCATAAATCAATACTTATACTCTCAGCTACACTTTCTAAGGTTAAACTCTCAATTTCTTTTGCTATTTCCTCAGCTTTTTCTTTATTGTTATATTCCTCTTTTAGATATATTGTCATAATTGGAGTTGATGGCTCTTTTCTTGCATCTACTATTTCAATCATCCTTGGCAAACCTAAGGTAACGTTAATCTCCGCAACCCCTGCATAGTGGAACGTTCTCATAGTGTTGTGAGTTAAAACTCCGTCAAAGGTTGTAAATGTCTCTAAGCCCTCAACACTTATATCATAAACGTATTCTTTATCATAACTTATCTCTTCAATCTCAACAATCTCATCCCAAACAACATCACTTTCAACTGCCTTCTTTAATAGCCAATACTCTTTTAGAGCTAAGACATTTACTCCTTTCTTAACAGCCAATTCTTCTATTCTTTTTAAATGTCTTTGCAACGTAGCCCTTCCAATTTTTTGTTTTCTTTCAAATCTCTTTAAAATTACCTTTGGATAATCAACTTTCTCCCCCAACTTAGTTAATGCATCTCCAATTGAAGGAATCATGTCAATTGAGTCATAAGTTTTTTCGTCATTTAGGTTGTTTATCAACTTCTCCAATTCATATTTTTTCTTTTCAACCAGGAAGTTAATCTCTTCATGGAATTTTTTAACATATCTGTGTGGAATTATCAATACAAACTGATTTTTAGTTTTAGTTTTTATACTAAATATATTAAACCTTGCCAACAATATGGCAATTCCATCAATCAACTCTTTTGAGTTTGAAGAAACTCTTATAACCTTTCTATCTACATTTACATTTCCTTCTCCGTCAAAGTATCCTCTAAGTAATCCCTTAACAAATTCCTTATTAGCTCCAAATACAAAATCAGCTATTTTTTTAGTTTTTGATGAGGTTCCAAAGTTTGATAAAAACTCTGCTAATGTTGATGAATAAATCCTAATATCATGACTCTCTGCAAATCCGCTATTATTGTTGTATTCTCCATATTTCAAACCAAGTTTATCTGCAAATGCTCTAATTTTATTTAAGATAAGTTCATCAACGTTTGAAATTGAAACAGAGTATTTAGTTATTGAACCCTCCGCCAAGTAGATTCCTATGAAGTAACCAAACTCATAATCTAATTTTATGTTGTTTGGTATTGATTTTCCATTTATCTTTGGAGCTATTTTGTTATTGGCCCCATCTATAACATAGTTTCCAGAAACATAGTCAGAGATATTTATTGCCTCAACACAGTTTGCTGGCACATGTTTTACAACTGGAATTCTATCTCCAACCTTTAACCCACTACCTTTGACTGGAATTATTTTGTTATCTTTCCTTATAACAAAGGAGTGATAGGGTGTTGCAGTTATCTCTCTGCCTGATTTCGTTTTTATTTTAATTAATTTTCCATCATGTTTGTGTCTTATACAACTTATTATCCTCTTCCAATGAACTTTTTCATCTTGGTCTAAACTTAGGGCATAGACGTCAATAGGCAAATCACAAACCTCGCTATTTTCAATCTTTTCAAATCCAAACTTCTCAATCATATCCTCAACTAACTTCCCAATCTCAACTGCTTTTATATAATCCCCTTCTTTAATTATAATCTTCTCTTCATAAGGCAAAGACATCTGAGTTCCTGGCTCTCCAATGGATTGAGCGGCAACAATACCGACTGCCTCGTATGGCTCAATTAATGCCTTTTTATAGGCATTAACAACTTCTTCAATAATCTCATCTATCATTTCATCAGTTAAATCTTCTTGTTTAGATAACTTTTCAATTAACTCATCTTTTAATGACTGTGGTAAATCCAAACCCTCAATTTTTTGTTTTAATGCCTCCCTATCCATGTATTCTCACCCTAAAAATTAATTAATCTAAAAAACTAAAATTTTAAAAACTAAAAATTTTAGTTTAGGGGACTTATTTGTTATATTTCATCTTAACCTTATCAATTATCCTGTCAATATTAACTGCCTTACCTCTATCAGCAAGCATTGGGTCAACTCCATCCTCACCATACTTAAATTGAATCATAATTCCTCTTGAATCTCTAACTGTCCCATCAAACTCTGTTTTTAAATCTTGTAGAGCGTTAATTAATCTCCTCTGCATATATCCGGACTGAGCGGTTCTAACCGCCTGGTCAACCAATCCTTCTCTACCTCCCATGGCGTGGAAGAAGAATTCAGTAGGAGTTAACCCCTTCTTATAACTACTTCTAACAAACCCGTGAGACCTTGCTCCCAAGTCCCCTTTTTCAAAGTGAGGCAATACTCTTCCCCTATAACCTCTAAATATCCTTTTACCTCTAACTGACTGCTGCCCTAAACATGCCGCCATCTGTGTTAAGTTTAATATATTACCTCTCGCCCCAGTAGATGCCATAATAACCGCATGGTTATCCATACCTAAATATCTCTCAGCAATTTCTCCTGCCTTATCTCTTGCCTCCCTCAACACGTTATTTATATATGCTTCTCTTGATTCTTCCAAGTTTAAACCAGGGAGTAATTCGAGCTCTCCTCTTTCATATTTTTTAATAATTTCTTTAACCTTCTCTTCTGCCTCATCTAAAACTTTTTCAATCTCTTTTAATGCATCTTCTGGTAAGTCCTCATCATCAATACCTGTTGTAAATCCTCTCAACATTACTGCCCTTATTGCCATCTTAGTGGCTGAGTCAAGGAATTTCCTTCCAGCTTCTGGACCAAATTCTTTAACTATTGTATGCAATATCAAACCTGCCTCTGCCCCATAACCGTTTTTATCAATAACTCCTTTAATCAATTCCCCATCTTTTATTACAACATAGGCATCGTATTCACATTCCTCTTTTTTACATTCCTTGCATTTTTTACAAATTCTTGCTTTATATCTTAAATTCAATCCTTTTGGTAATGCCTTACTAAATATCTTCTTACCTGAATATAGTGGAACTCCATTCTCTACCTTATCTGGCTCCCATAACTCATCCTTTATTCCTCCACTTCTTAAAATGAGAGTTGCCTCATCTTTTGTGAAGTAGTTTGAGGTTAAGAGATAAGCTCCTGAGATAAAGTCGTGTATAGCTCCAATTATTGGACCTCCAAATCTTGGTGAAAGGATGTGTTTCTCAACAAGCATTAATGCCTCTGCCTCTGCTCTTGCCTCTTCTGATTGTGGAACGTGTAAGTTCATCTCGTCTCCGTCGAAGTCAGCGTTATAGGGCGGGCAATTTCCTGTTAAAAATCCGTTTGCTATGAAATTGTGAGTTTCTGAGGTCGTAGTTATGTCATAAACATAATCTACTTTTGTTTCTTCAATACTTACAATTTTTTCTTTTACAAATCCATTCTTAAGGCATTTCTCTTTTATAAATTCATCGAAGGTAGTAAATGTAGTGTTATTTTCTAATTTTTTAATGTTTCTATCTTTTAGATACTTCTCTTTTGTAAGGAGGTATTCATAAGCATATCTTGCCAATGTTTCTTTTTTGTTAGCATAGGTATATCCAATTTTTCCAAAGAATTCTTTATGGTTGTATATTGACGCAACATAAACTTTTGTCTTGTTTCCATCTTTTCTTGTATTACCTTCTTCAACTCTAACACTCAATTCAATTCCAAAGTCATTTAGCATCTCTTTAATGTCTTTAATAAATCTATCCTCATCAAATATCTCCTCAATCTTAGCTATTTTGAATGATAACTCTTTAAATGAAGTTCCATGTTTCCTAATTTTTGGAGTTGTTAGTTCAGAACCAAAGTAAGCTGATAAAAACTCTTTCTTTATATACTTTGGAGCAGTTTTAATCCAGTTTGGAATGCCATATATCTTCTTAGCTTTGTCACCATCTACACAACCCAATGCTTTTAATAAGATGCATAGTGATTTCTTTCTAACTTCAAAGCTATAACCCTTACCTTTAATTTTCCTTTTATTTCCATTGTAATCTATTATCTCTGTTTCTCTCTCATATAGTTTTATCTCCTCTCCATCATAACCTAATTCATTTAAGTCATCTTTTATTGCTTTCAAATCCTCAATATCTCCTCTAAACACAACTCTTGAATTTTTACTGTTTATTATTAAAGAACCATCACCCATTATATGCCCAATAATCCTTGCCAATATTGATGCTTTTGGATTATCATATCTTAAAGGAATTAGACCTTTTTCCTTTAATTCACCAATAACTTTATTTTTGTAAGTTCCTCCAACATCTTCAATAACTTCTCTTATTTTTTCTTCATCAACTATTACTCTATTGTCATTTTCAAACATTGGGAAGTCGTTTGGATAAATTATTACTTCATCACCAACTTTTAAATCACCACATCTCTTTCTGCCACTTGTTGTGTAAAATGGATGGTCTTCTGTTGCTATAATTTCCCTTCCAAGCTCTGTTTTTATTTTATAAATCTTCTTTCCATATTCATCTGCCTTTAACTTCCAATAGTTACTTAATGCTGTTAATCTTGGATTTAAATCATCTGAGGTTAAAACTCTAATATCTTTCCATTTATCTTCTAAGTCCTTAATTTTAATTAATTTCCCATCCAACAATACAGTTGTTTCTCCATCTACACATACACATAAATTGTGTCTAAATGTTCTGTATGGGAGAACTCTAACTCTATGCCCCATTATAGACATTCTGTGTAATGATGGCTGTCTGTTGTATAATACAATATCTCCATCCATTAAATGTCTTTCAACAATATCCCCCTCTCTTATATTTTCAGCCCAAAAATCTTTATTGCTTTCAGTTATCTTAACCTTGTATTCCTGCTCTGTCCCATCTCTACCAATCATCTTTCTTATAACATAATTAACTCCGGGATGCTTATTTGGACCGTTCTTTAATAACTGTCTAATTCTCTCAATATTGTATTTTGTTACTTTCTCTGGGACAGTTAGCTCTTTAGCTACAACTTCTGGAACACCAACTTCATTGATACTTAAACATGGGTCTGGGGAAATTACAGTTCTTGATGAGAAGTTAACCCTCTTACCAGCTAAGTTGTATCTAAATCTTCCCTCTTTACCCTTCAACC
>JBDOKN010000050.1:0-6580 GCA_039833665.1 Methanocaldococcus sp. | reverse complement strand
GATAGATTTTTAAATTCAATTAACAATTAATGCCAAAAAGTATAAATTTTGGTTTAAAAGTTTTAAAGGTTTTTTACTGTTTCTGCTCAGCTTCTTTCTTCTCTAATTTTTCAATAAACTCCTCAAAGTCCTCTAATTCAACCTTATCCTTAACTTTGATTTTTGGCAAAATACACATACTCTTCAACTCATCCAACAACAGCTTGAATGCATAAGGTATTCTGACAAATGGTATCTTCTTTGAGCTGTAAAGGTTTTCAATCTCTCCACAAATTGGACAATATTTTAATCCTCTCTTGTAATCTAATATAGCAAAGTCCCCACATTTTGAACATATACAGATATCGTAAGGGTCTGACTCATCCATAAGTCTCTCCTTTAACAACATAGCCGCTCCATGACCAATCAAAACATCCCTCTCCATCTCTCCAAATCTTAAACCTCCCTCTCTTGCCCTACCCTCTGTTGGCTGTCTTGTTAGGACTTGGACAGGTCCCCTACTTCTTGCATGTATCTTTCCAGCGACTAAGTGGTGTAATTTCTGATAGTATGCTATTCCAATGTAAATCTCTACTTCAAACTTCTTTCCTGTTTTACCATCATACATTACCTCTTTACCGTGATGCTTAAATCCTAATGCCTCTAACGCCTTTCTCAAATCCCACTCTTTCTCCCCACTGAATATGGTCCCATCTACCCTCCTTCCCTCTAAAGCTCCAACTTTACCTCCAAGCATCTCCAACAACTGCCCAACGGTCATTCTTGATGGAATTGCGTGTGGGTTTATAATGATATCAGGGACTATCCCACTCTCAGTGAAAGGCAAATCCTCCTGTGGGACTGTAAGTCCCATAACTCCCTTCTGCCCATGTCTTGAAGCAAACTTATCTCCAAGCTCCGGAATTCTCAAATCTCTAACTTTGACTTTAACTAATCTATTCCCCTCTTTCGTTTCAGTCAATATAACTTTGTCTATGTATCCCTCTTCTCCATGTCTTACAACAACTGATGAATCCCTTCTCTGTGGTTTAACTTGGATTGTTATCTCGTGCTCCTCTAAAAACCTTGGAGGGGATGTTTTACCAACGATTACATCTCCACCTTTTACATGAGCTTCTACAGCAGCGATTCCATCCTCTTCTAAGTATCTATAACATTCCTCTGACCTATAACCTCTTACTCCCTTATCAGGAATTTCAAATCTATCCATCTGTCCTCCTGGGTATCTCCTCTCACATGCATCGTAAGTTCTGAAAAAAGTGCTTCTCCCCAAACCCCTGTCGATTGCTGATTTATTAAAAACTATTGCATCCTCCATGTTGTATCCTTCATAGCTCATAATGGCTACAACGAAATTCTGCCCGGCTGGTCTCTTATCAAAGCCCAAAATCTCTTGGTGTTTTGTTCTAACAATTGGCACTTGTGGATAGTGGAGATAATGCCCCCTTGTATCTAATCTCCATTTTATATTACTCATTGGAATTCCTAATGACTGCTTTCCCATCGCTGCAGCCATTGTAATTCTTGGTGCTGAGTTGTGCTCTGGGTAAGGAGCAACCCCTGCCCCAATACCCAATATAGTTAATGGGTCAATCTCTAAGTGTGTGTGTTTTTCAGTTAATTCTTCCTCAGATAAAGCAATGTAGGCATTTTCTTCCTCTTCAGCATCTAAATATTCAATAACCCCTTCTTTAACCAAATCTGAGAATGTAATTTCTCCTTTTTTTAGTTTTTCAATGTGTTCTTTAGTTAATTTTGGTTTTCCATTCTCTACAACTATTAAAGGTCTAACAATTCTTCCAGCATCCGTGTTTATGTGAATGTCATTACTCTCTTCATTGTAGGCAACTGTTGTATATTGGGGGAGTTCTCCTTTTCTTCTTTTTTCTCTAATAAAATTAACAAGTTCTTCTGGTTTGTCTGTAGTTCCAACCAACTTCCCATTAACATAAATATTTACTTCCCTTGATGCCAAGTTTTTCACCTAAGAGAGATTTTTATTGATTTTGAAAAGGTTAAAATTAGTTATATAAAAACTTAGCAAAAAACTGTAAATAACAACATCCTTTTATTAAGAGACATTTATTCCAAAAGATTTCAATAATTCAATAACTTTTCTATCATCCTCTTCCCTCGTAACCTTACACATTATGGCAAAGTTTTTAACAAGCCCACAGTTTGGACCTTCTGGAGTTTCTGAAGGGCAGATTTTACCCCAATGAGTCCCATGCAACTCCCTTGCTTCAAAGTGTGGCTGTGACCTTGACAATGGTGAGACAATTCTTCTTAATTGAGAATTTGTTGCTAAGTAACTTGTTCTATCTAAGAGCTGGCTAACCCCTGTTTTTCCTCCAACCCATGTTCCTGTTGCCATGGCATGTTTAATTCTCTCGGTTAATATGTCACTTCTTACAGCTGCCTGAATTGAAGGAGTTTTGTTTCTTAGGGTTTGTCTCTCTAATTGGTATTTTATATCCTTAACAAGTTGGCTAAATGCATATCTAAACAAATCTTCCATTAAGTCCCCAGCCAACTTAGCTCTTTTATACGCGTAGTGGTCTTTGTCATCTTCTCCTCTATATCCAAAGTAAAGTTCTAAAGCGTTTCTTGCCATTATTCCTAAGAATCTAATTTTTTTTGGAAAGTCATCTTTTGTAACTCCTAAGTGTGGTAGTAGATAGTTGCATAAAACTGTCTCTGCTCTTTTTAATCTATAATCCTTTGCTTGACCTGGAGCTACTCTCTTTCCAATAAATTCTAAGGCCTCTTCAGGAGTATTTATATTGTGCTCTTCTCTAATCTCTTGAATGTTCAAAACAATCTCCATAAAGAATCTTTCATCATTAATTGCTTCAATAATATCTTTATCCGTCTCAGCCCCAAGTGCCTTCATTAATATAACAAATGGTATCTGTCCTGGCATTCCTGGGAATGTGGCATATAACAAACCATCTGGATGCCTCTCAACTGTGCATAAAGCCCTAAATCCATGTCTTGTTGAAAACACTTTAGCAACATCTACAATCTTTCCGCTTCTCTCTGCTTTCTCGCAAAGAATTCTATTTGGAATTAAATCCTCCTGTGTGATTAAGACCTTCTCAGTTCCGTTAATTATGAAATATCCAAATGGGTCTTCTGGGTCTTCTCCAAGCTCTATTAGCTCTTCCTTAGATTTTCCATATAAGTGGCAGATTTTTGAACCAAGCATTACTGGGAGTTCTCCAATATAAACTTCAACTGTCTCCCCTTCTCTTTCATCTTCACCCTCACCGATAATTGGAGTCATTTCCAAATATAAAGGAACTGAATAAGTTAAATCCCTAATTCTTGCTTCCATTGGAGTTATTGGTCTTATTGAACCATCTGCCTCTTTAATCACTGGCTTCCCAACTTTAATTTTTCCTAATTTAACTTTATATCCTCCAGAAATTTCCGTCTCAATGTAACCAACTTCATCAATAATTTTTTGTAATCTATTTTCTACAAAATCGTTATATGACTCTATCTGATGGTCTATTAAACCATGTTCTTTAAAATAAGCATCTACCAATTCTCTCATGATTGCCACCTATTTTTTAAACAATTCTTTTAATAACTAATCTATAAGCCACACTAACCCCGGCTGTTGGACTTTTTCTAATTATTCTAATAACATCTCCCTCTTTAGCTCCAATCTCCTGAATAACTGGGTCGTCTTCATAAATTTTAGGTAGTTGTTGAATCTTTATATTATATCTCTTCAAAATCTCCTCAACTTCTTCTTTAGGAACTATTTCATGCTTTGGAACCAATATATGGCTTGTGACCTTCAAGGTTACTCCTCCCTACCATTTTGTTTAAATATAATTAGTGTAAAAATTAGTAAAAGAGATGAACAAAAATGAAGTATGATGAATGTGATGCATCCTTAGAAATATTTCTTTCTCCTATTTATTTTTTACTTTTATCTCTTTATAAGAATATTTTTTTACTTAAATTTATTGATAATCTTTTATAGATATTTTAACCTTCTTTTTAGTTCCCTCCTTTAGATTTTTAACAAACTCCTCTAACTCTTTTAAAAATTTTTCTTCATCCTTTATCATTCCATTCTCATCCAAATGTTTCTCAACAATCTTAACTATTGCACTTCCTACAATAGCCCCATCCGCTACCTCAGTTATTTCCTCTATATGCCCTCTTTTTGAAATTCCAAAACCTACACATACAGGAATTTTTGAAAACTTTTTAACCCTCTTAATTAACTCTTTTGTTTCTTCAGCTACTTTCTCCCTCTCCCCAGTAATTCCTGTGACAGAGACAACATAAACAAACCCGCTACACTTCTCCAAGATTTTTTTAATCCTATCATCTGGTGTCGTTGGAGCTACCAAGAATATTAAATCAACTCCATACTTTTTACAGCAATTATAGAGGTTATCTGCCTCTTCAATTGGTAAATCGGGAACTATAATTCCTGAAATTCCTGCTTCTTTGCATTTTTTAACAAACTCTTCCTCTCCCATTTTAAATATTATATTATAGTAAGTTAAAAACACTTTTGGGACATTTGGGGCTTTTTCATTCAATTTTTTAGCCAATTCAAAAGCTTTTAAAGGATTCATACCACTATTTAAAGCCCTAACATCTGCCTTTTGTATAGTTATTCCATCTGCAACTGGGTCTGAAAATGGAATACCTATCTCAACTATATCGGCATGTTTGCAGATAACTTCTAAGGCTTTCTCTGAAATTTCTAAGTTTGGGTCTCCTCCAACATAAAATGCTATAAAAGCTTTCTCTCCTTTATTTTTTAATTCTTCAAATTTTTCTGATATTTTCATAATCTCCCTCTAAACATTTAGTTAATTTAATTAAATTTCTCTTCCCAATACCTTAGCAACCGTCTGAACGTCTTTATCGCCCCTCCCAGACAAATTAATAACCATTATATCATCTTTATCCAACTTATCAGCCAATTTAACAGCATAAGCTAATGCGTGAGAGCTTTCTAATGCTGGTAAAATACCCTCTAACCTACATAGCAATTGAAACGCCTCCACTGCTTCATCATCAGTTACATAAACTGCTTTAATCCTCCCCTCATCCTTTAAAAATGATAACTCAGGTCCAACACCGGGATAGTCCAAACCTGCGGAGATACTGTAACTTTCTTCTATCTGTCCAAACTCATCTTCTTTAACATAAATCTTAGCTCCATGCAAAACCCCAACCTCTCCAGCACACAACGAAGCTCCATGCATTCCCGTTTCAATTCCCTTTCCTCCTGCCTCAACAGCGTAAAGCTCAACATCATCATCCAAAAACTCATAAAACGCCCCTATGGCATTACTTCCTCCTCCAACGCATGCAACGATAACATCCGGCAATCTTCCCTCTTTTTCCAATATCTGCTCTTTGAGTTCTTTTCCAATAACTCTTTGAAATTCTCTAACCATCATTGGGTATGGATGTGGGCCAAGAGCAGAGCCAAGCAAATAGTAAGTGGTTCTAACGTTTGTTGTCCAATCTCTTAAAGCTTCATTTACGGCATCTTTTAATGTCTGTGAGCCACCAAATACTGGAATAACCTTAGCTCCCATCAACTCCATCCTAAAAACATTTAATTTCTGCCTTTCAACATCCTTAGCTCCCATGTATATGACACATTCTAATCCAAGCTTAGCACAAGCTGCTGCTGTTGCAACTCCATGCTGTCCAGCTCCCGTTTCTGCTATAACTCTTTTCTTTCCCATTTTTTTAGCTAATAATGCCTGACCTAAAGCATTGTTTATTTTATGAGCTCCTAAGTGTGCTAAATCCTCTCTCTTTAAATAAACTTTACAGCCAAGCTCTTTACTCAATCTCTCAGCATAATATAGAGGAGTAGGCCTCCCAACATAATCTCTTAATAAAGCATAATATTCCTCTCTAAAATTCCCTTCATTATTTATCCAAAATCTTTTAAATGCATCTTCTAATTCAGTTATGGCTGGCATCAATGTTTCTGGAACAAACTTTCCTCCATAAATACCAAACTTTCCATTTTCATCTGGATACATGTCTTTATATTTCTTCAAGATGAACACCTCAAAAAATAATTTTAGCTTCTGAAATAGTATTGGTAGTGATACTTATACATTATTGAACTTTAATGCAGTGCAATGATTCCAACTAAAATATAACCCAAGAGGATATAGAGGAATGATTTTTCTTTTTTATGTTCATAGATGTGAGGAACAAGCATAAGAAATGCCCCTAAAAAGACACCTCCAGAGAATGCCAATAGTATTTTTGGGGAGATATTTTTTAATGTTATTAATCCAACAACAGTTCCCAAAACAGTTCCAAATGATACAAAAATCCCTGGATAGAGAGGATTTTTATAAACTCCTTTCAAAGGAGATATCAAAACAAATCCTGCAGGTAGTTTATGCATCAATATAGCAAGGTATAGGGGAAGACCAATATTACTAATATAAGAGACAGCTATAATAAGTCCATCTATAAATGTGTGAATAAAGAAGGATATTGGATATATAATTTTAATTTTAAGATTTTCCTCCAATCCATTACACTCCACACAATATTTTTTTGATAA
>JBDOKN010000049.1:0-2230 GCA_039833665.1 Methanocaldococcus sp. | reverse complement strand
ATAGAGAACTTTAAGCCGGTTGTTAAAACTTATCTATACAATATTAAAGCCCCAGTGTGGGTGGATGATATAAAGAGGATTCCACCAAAGGCGTTTGATGAATTTATAAAAAATGAGAGAGTTGATGTCATCATCGGCTCTCCTCCATGTGAGCCATTTACAAAGGCAAATAAATTAATAAAAGATAATCCCTTAGATAGGTTGTATAAAGACAAAGTTGGTAGGTTAGTTTTATACTACATTGATTATGTCAATTACTTTACACAAAAAAATGATGATTTAATATTTGTTATGGAAAATGTTCCACAGATTAAAGAGATAAAAGATGAATTAAAAAAGTTGTTTGGGGATATAGGGCATGAGGTTTATTTTAACATATTGAGAGCCGAAGATTATGGCAACCCATCAAAAAGAGCGAGAATGTTTATTTCAAATATAAAATTAAAGCCAAAAAAAGCTGATAAAATTGTTGTTGTAGAAGAGGCATTAAAAGATATTCCAAAAGACGCAAAAAATCATGAGATTAAAAAGTTATCTAAGGAAAAAATAGAGATGATTTCAAAATTAAAGTGGGAAGAGGCATTGTATAGATATAGAGGAAAGAAAAAGCTAATGTTTAATTGGTATCGTCTCCATCCTAAAAAATTAGCTCCAACTGTTAAAGGAAGAAGTAGATTTATCCACCCTTATGAAGATAGATTATTAACAGTTAGGGAACAGGCAAGGTTAATGAGCTATCCAGATGATTTTGTGTTTTTTGGAGGAAGAGATGTGCAATACAATCAAATTGGGGAAAGTGTTCCACCAATATTAAGTAGGGCTATAGCTAAAGAAATCAAAAAACAGTTATAATTTTTGATGAACCTTTTAATAAAAGGTTCGGCAGAGAGCGTTCCACCAATATTAAGTAAAGTCATAGCAAGAGAAGTTAAAAAGAGGTTATAAAATAGACAATAAAAATTCTAAATAAAGTTTTAAATAAAGTTTAAAGGATTTTATAACTTCTCATGTCTTAAATCAATTGTTTGATGCATCTCCGGACCTGTTGAGATTATAGTTACTGGAACTCCTGTTTCTTCTTCAATCTTATTTATAAATTCCTTAGCTTTTTCACTCAGCTTACCATATTCAGTTACTCCATAACACTCTTTGTCATATTTATCCAATCCAGTTAAAGCAATTTGTGTTGCCCCGTTTAATCTGCATGCCTTTCTTGCTAATTCAAAGTCAAAATAGCCAACTCTTCTCCTCCTTCCAGTAACTGTCCCATACTCAACAATACCCAATTTTTCTGCCTCTTCCAATGACATTTCAGTTGGGAATGGTCCGGCTCCTACCCTTGTAGGAAAGCTTTTAAAAACAACTATAACCTCATCAACCTTTGTGGGGCCGATACCAACATCAGCGGCAAACGATGAAGCGGTTGTATCCTTAGATGTTACGTAAGGATATGTCCCATAATATAAAGAGAGTAAAGTTCCCTGCGTTCCTTCAATTAAAACATTCTCCCCCTTATCTATTGCATTATTAACTTCTTCAGAAACATCTCCTAAGAAGTCCTTTAATGCATCAATATCCTTTGCCTGCTTTAAAATCCTTAAAACCCTATCAACATTTGCAGGACCGCAACCACTTCCAGTAGTTCCAATCTCTTTGGCTAAGTGCTCATCCTTTTTATCCATAATCTTGTGTTTTTCTTCAATAATTCCACATCTGTAATCTACAATTAATCTCTCTCCAACATTAAAGTCCCTAAGCATTTCAACCTCTCTCAGCAGAACTTCTGGGTCTACCAAAACACCAGCCCCAATGGCTAATTTTGCCTCTTTGTATGGGAAACCAGTGGGAATCATTCTAATTCCATAACTTTTTCCTCCTATATTTACAGTATGCCCCGCATTTGGTCCCACTCCTCCTCTTGCAATAATTGATGGTTTGTCTTTATCACAAATATAGCTTATTATCTTCCCTTTCCCTTCATCTCCCCATTGTCCTCCAACAATAATGGTGCAAGTCAATAAAATCACCTTTTTTACTGTTCAAAACCTTATATTTTTTTGTAATTGTGATATTTAAAGTTAATTAATATTAAGAATTTTAAATATACAAATGGTAAAAAATTAACTCCTCAAAATAAATAATAAATAACAAAATAAACAGAAATAAAAATACTCTCTAAAAAATAGAAATTAACTTTAACAAATTAGCAAATAAAGTGATGATAATGAAA
>JBDOKN010000048.1:0-7358 GCA_039833665.1 Methanocaldococcus sp. | reverse complement strand
TGTTTATATGAGCTGTTTTCTCATAATTACTGCATGACTAAGTTCAAACATAGCTCCAGATAGTTCATTACCAATATCTTGAATATCAGCTAAACTTAGCTCAATTTCATCCTTCTGGATAGATAAAGCAACTGGTAAATACTTATAGGCAATTTCAAACATCTCAAAGGGCTTACACAATAAATCAACCGCTATCAAACCATTAAAGGTCTCATTATTTTCATTGAAGTTTTTAGTTATGATTTTATTGATTATAATATCTTCCCTCTCCAAAGACATTAATAAATTTTTTATAACCTCTTCTTCATTTTTTCCAACTCCTTCAAAAACTGCTTTAACCCTTATAAATCCATCTTCTTCGAAGTCAATAATGTCCTCTTCATCATATTTACCTTTTTTATATTCTTCAACATCTATATCTTTTTTCTCTTTAATATATACGTTAAATCCAATCTTATATGTCTCAACAAATGACTTAAACGCACTTATAACAAAAGCTAAGACCTCATTTATCTCATCTGCTTTGAGTTTTAATTTCTCAGGTTTTATAACTTCAATATCTGCCCCATATTTTAAACAAAATTGTATATACTCCTTGAAGTTGTCAAAATTTATCTCAAACTCTCCAATCTTTGTATAAAATTTTAAATTGTCATTTTCTTCAATATCATCATCCACATATTTAATTTTAGCATTATACTTTTCTTTCAGCTCATTAGCTAAGTTCTCAAATTCTTTTTCAACAATTTCTTTAGAATTGCCTTTAACTTCCTCTAACGCATGTATTTTTATCATCTTACCACCAAAAAAGTAAAAATTAATTGAGATAAATAATTATTCAAACAGGGAATACCTTCTTATGACAAAGTCCCTTCCAAGAGTTGCTAAGAAAGCCCCCAATTTTGGTCCGTATTTTTTACCTAAGAGTATCATATACGACGCTTGAAATGCCTCTCTTGGATTTAAGCCAAGTTCTTTTGCTGTTTGATAAATCAACTCATGTAAGTTTAAAGCATCAAATTCAGCTGTTTTTAATTTTTCAGCAAAGTATTTAATCCATTCTTTTTGTTTATCTTTCAATTTTTCATATATCTCTTTTGCCTCATCCTCACCGATTATAATTAATTTTTCTCCATACTTTAAAGCCCAATTTCTTGCCATTAACAACCTATCCTTTAATTTTTTTATGCTGAAATCATCAATATCTTCAATATTGTAGTTGTTTCTCTTTAATATTTCAAATACTCTCTCCATATTAATATCTCCCTTCTCTTCATCATAAGTCAGTTGGGCAATAATTGAGCAAAACCTATATGGAATAACAAACGGCTTATTTTCTGGAATTTTTGGCGTTGATAACTCATAAATTCTTATCTTCTCCTTTTCATCTTCACTTAACTCATCTTTATCCTTATTGTTGAAATAAAATTCTTCCAACCTGTCATACTCATCAACCAAGTCAGGAATCTTCTTTAAATCAAAGTCAATATGTTTTGTTGGCTTACTTCTCAATAACAAAAACCTTAAAATCTCTGGATGAGCTATATAGGTCCAATCTTTCACAGCAAATACAACACCCTTTGAAGAACTCATCGGAACTGCCTTATCTCCAACTTTTAATTGAATCCACTCATAAACAACCTTTTTTGGTGGCTCATAATTATAAACTTCCTTAGCAATCAAAACCCCAGTGTCATAACTTCCCCCAGCGGCGGCATGGTCTTTACCCATCGGCTCAATAGTTACATTGAATATACTCCACCTTGCCGGCCAATCTACCCTCCATGGAAGTTTTGCTCTCCCTTTGTATGGCTTTACCTCTCCCTCATATCCACAAGCTTCGCACCTATACCTCACTACCTCCCTCTCACTATCATAATTTATAACTTTTGTCTTCAACTTTCCACAGTTTTCACAGACGATATTTAACGGATACCAGTCATCTGGCAAAGGGTTGGCTCTAAATTTATTTAAAATCTCCATGATTTTTTCCCTATTGTCTAAGGCAATCTTTATTTTTTCATCATAAAGTCCTTTTTTGTAGTTTTCATCTGCCCTATATGTTATTATCTCAACTCCTAAATCTTCCAAACTTTCTAAATATGGATTTAAAAAGTGCTCAGCATAACTTTTACAGCAACCCTCTGGACATGGTATCTCGCTTAAAGGCATTCCTATGTATTGCTCAAATTCTTCTGGTAAAAAAGGATAGAGTTTTCTTAATGGGTCATAAGTATCTGCTATAAAAATTAACTCTGCCTCAACTCCCTTATTTATTAATCCTTTATATATTGCATCTGCTGTTAATGTTTCTCTTGCGTTTCCTACGTGGATGTGTCCTGAAGGAGTTATTCCACTCGCAACGATATATTTATCTGCTTTTCTCTCTTCAATTAATTTTTCTGCTATTACATCAGCCCAATGCATAATT
Organism: Methanocaldococcus sp.; assembly: GCA_039833665.1. Classification (GTDB taxonomy): domain Archaea; phylum AGJL01; class Methanococci; order Methanococcales; family Methanocaldococcaceae; genus Methanocaldococcus. The sequence goes on along the minus strand of JBDOKN010000048.1, from coordinate 4,927 downwards.
TCCCTCAAAAAATTTTTTGTTTATTGTCTAAAAATAAAAAATCAAAAAATCTAAATTTATTTAAGAGCCATATAATGGTTTGTTAAATACTACTATCAAAAATAATATAAATATCTTAGTTAAATAGAAAAACCAAAATTAATAAAATCTCAATATAACCTTTTCATTTTCCTTAGTATGAACCAACTCCAACAAATCATCTAATATCTCATTAACATCAATCTCTATAATACCATATCCATCATTAATTAACCTCAAATATCCATCATCGTGATGCATTAATCTACCTTCAACATGAACCCTTCCAAAATATATCTCAATATATTCATCAACATCTATATTGTTGAGGTATTCAATAACATCTTTTGGATTTTTTACGTCAATGATTTTCTCCATAATATCACTCAAATTATATTTTATCCGTCTGAGCCAATTTTCTAATCCGTTCAACGCCCTTTATTTCTTTAATGACATCAACAACTGCTTTAGGAACTAAATGCTCCCACTCTTCACCATTCAACATTCTCCTCCTAATCTCAGTTCCTGAATATTCTCTCCTATTAAACATCTCTGGCTTTTTTACTTTATATCCTCTCTCCTCAAACAAAACTCTAACCAATGAGTTTCCGCTATACACAATGTCAAATGGAGGGGTTAAAGATTCAACATAAGAAACCCAAATAGAGTTAAATTCAATATCTTTTATAGGAATTGGGTAGTATGTTAAATTGTAATCTTTAAGTGATTGGGTTATCATTAAAATCCTTTCACCAGCTGTAAATGGATTTTCTAAGGTATGGCTTTTTTGAGCACTACCTATTCCAATAATTATTTCATCAACCTCCTCAGCTATCTTTTTTATAACTTCTAAATGCCCCTTATGGAATGGTTGAAACCTACCAATTATAAACCCTCTCAACGTATCACCAAAAATAGTGAAGATTTGAAATTATTAAAAATTATTAATAAAATAGCTATAAAAAATTAAATAAGGATTTATTCCTTCTCTAAGTATGATTTTCTTATATAGTTCAATATAACCTTTTGCTCAGTTCTTGCTACAACTCTTCTTATTGTCTCTACTGCGTCAATGTTTGCTGATACACTGTCAATTCCCCACTCAACCAACTTCTCAACTATGTGAGGTCTGCTACCAGCTTGCCCACAGATTGATGTTTTTATGCCATACTTTTTACATGTTTTAATTACATGCTCAACCAACTTTAACACAGCAGGGTGGTCTTCTTTATAATACTTTGAAACCAACTCGTTATTTCTATCTATTGCTATTGTGTATTGAGTCAAATCGTTAGTTCCCAAGCTAACAAAGTTTATTCCTTCTTTTATAAACTCCTCAATAATTAAAGCCGCCGCTGGTGTTTCAACCATAATACCAAATGGAATATCTTTACCTAACTCTATTCCAACCTCTCTTGCAATTTCTTTAACCTTTCTAACCTCATCTGGATGAGTTACAAGAGGAATCATAATCTCTATGTTTTTATAGCCCTCTTCTCTCAACCTCTTAATTGCCTTTAACTCACATTTTAAGATATCAACTTCATCCAAGCCCCTTCTAATCCCTCTCCAACCAAGCATTGGGTTGTGTTCTATTGGCTCATTTTCTCCCCCTTCTAAGCCCCTAAATTCATCTGTTGGGGCATCTAATGTTCTATAAGTTACAGGTCTTGGATAGAATGCATCTGCTACTCTTCTAATTCCTTCCATTAACGCCTCTATTAATGCTTCCTCCCCTTCTTCCTCTAAAATCTTTCTTGGATGCTTACCTAAACCTAATATCATGTGCTCAGCTCTTAATAAACCAACTCCATCCGCTCCTGTTGCCGCTGCTCTCTCAGCTACCTCTGGCATACTGACATTAACTTTAACCTCAGTAGCTGTAATAATTGGAGCTTGCTGAATAACTGCTGTTGTTTTTACCTCTGGTTTTTCTTCTTCAACTTTTTCAATTCTGCCCTCATAAACAATTCCCTTCTCCCCGTCAACAGTAACAATCATCCCATCTTTTAAAATCTCTGTTGCCTTTTTGGTTCCAACAACACAAGGAGTTCCAAGCTCTCTTGAAACAATTGCCGCGTGGCAATTAAACACAACTATTGGAGTATAATATTTAGTCCATACAATGTAGTTGTGGTTAAATTCATCGTCTGCTTTAACTGTTATATTATAAACCTCTCCATAATCCTCTCCAACTTTTCTTATCCTAATTGAGTAAATATTACTCTCTTTCAAGAGTTTGATTTTTTGTTTTATTTTCTCAATGCCCTCTTTACCTACCTTGCTAATGTAATCATCTAATTTATTTATTCCAATAAATACCTTTTCTTTATAAGCTTTGTGTAAATAACCTCTGTAATCAAATTCTCTAAGTTCTGGGAGCATTTGAGATATATCAATTAGTTTTTTGTCTTCAACTGGTTTTTTAAACTCTTTTAACTTATCTAACTTAATCCTTTTTGTTCTTTGCAATATGGTTTCTAAGTTGTTGTTAAAGTGTATTACCGCTGTTGATGACCTTTTATATCTCAATCTTGGAATTATTCCCAATCTATATAGCCCAATAATTAAACCCTCAATCTTTTTGATATGGGAGGAGTTTTGATATATCTCAACTCTTCTCTTTCCACTTAAACATCCATCTCCATCAACAAATCCAGCTATTAAATCAGCTATCTCATCTTCGGTTGCATAAAGTGGAATTGTATTTATATTATCTTCAATAAAGCCCAATATCTCAGAAGGCATTTTCCTACTTGTTTGATATTCAATAACATTATTTCTATTTCCTATTTCACTAAACTCTCCACCAATTAATTTATCTGTATGCCCATCAGAAAGAATTGCCCCTCCTAAATACATAACCTCTGCTAAACTCTCATATCTTTCTTCAATCATTGGAATGTAATCAATACTTAAAACTGATAAGTTATTATCTACAATATCTTTTAATTCAACTTTACTGAGTTCTCCATTTACAAAGACAGGGAATTTATGGTCTGGTGTTATTTTTATTGTGTCTTTTGTATTTTTATTCTTTCTATAAACACCAATTTCATATCTCTTTGCCTCTCTCTTTTGTGCATCTATAACCTCTTTCCATTCTGTTTTTAATGTCTGAGCGTTTAAACCTAAAACTTTTAATTTCTCTCCACTTTTAACTAATTTATAAACCTCTTTCATTTTTAAGAATCCTCTATCAGTTAATATTTTTGCATCTCCTTCTATACAGGTTAATCCTCCTTCATCTGTTATAATAGCAGCCGCCTTTTTCATTGCTGGAACCATATCTGGTGTAGTCATCTTTGTAACTAAGATATCTCCCTCTTTAACTTTGTCTATCTCACTAACATCGTTGATTATCTTAACAACCCCCGTGGCTATACCTGGTGAAGCTCCAATCCCCTTTAATAATATCTTTGCCTCAATATCTTCCTCTCTTGCTTTTTTCTCCTTTTTCCCTTTCTTTAATGTGGTTATTGGTCTCGCTTGAAGCATGTAAAACCTGTCCTTTTCATAAGCCCATTCAACATCCATAGGTTTTCCATAGTGCTTCTCTATATTTAACCCTATTTTAGCCAATTCTTTAATTTCATCGTCAGATAAAACTTGTTTTTCCTTCATATCCTCAGGAACTTCAATGACTTTTGTTTCTCCTTTCTCATCCTTAACGAACATCGTTTCTTTTCTTGCTATATGCTTATCAACAATCTCCAAGGTCTTTTTATTAACAATATATGTATCTGGAGAAACGGAACCACTAACAACTCCTTCCCCTAAACCCCACGCTGCTTCAATAACCAACTCATCATAGTTTTCGCTGATAGGATTAACCGTAAACATAACCCCTGCCTTTTCAGCATTAACTAATTTTTGAACTACTGCTGCTAAGGCAACTTTAAAGTGGTCAAATCCTTGCTGTTCTCTATAAAAAATAGCTCTTGGTGTAAATAAGGATGAGAAGCATTTTTGAACATATTTAACAACATTCTCAGCTCCTTTTATATTTAAATATGTGTCTTGCTGCCCAGCGAAACTTGCCTCTGGTAAATCTTCAGCGGTTGCAGAACTTCTAACAGCAACTGTTACCTCATCCTCATTGCACATTTCACATAACTTATTATACGCTTCAATAATAGCTAACCTTAAATCTTCTGGCATTTCTACCTCTTCAAATAGTTTTCTAATTTTCTTTGATGCCTCTGTTAATGCATCTGTGTCATTGACATCCAAACCACTTAAAATTTCTTTTATTTTGTCTATCAATCCTGTCTCTTTTATAAAGTGTCTGTATGCATCAGCAGTAACGACAAACGCTGGTGGGACTGGCAATCCAGCGTTCCACATCTCTCCTAATGAAGCTCCTTTACCTCCTGCAATATCTACATCCTTATTTGAAAGTTCATCCAACCATGCAATGAATTTCATACTATCCCCTTTTTTGTTTTAGATAATTAAAGATATGATGATGATTATATAAACCTTTTATTTTCTAAATGTATTCAAATATTTATATGAAAGAATAACTTTTAATATAAAACACTGCAATAAGCCTTTTAAAATATAGAAAAAAGCACTTATTTATTAAATTTTCTTAGAGCAATTATTGAAATCACTATTAATGTTAAAACCATTGCTAATGGAGGTATTGGTGTTTTTGTTGTTGAACTTGCTGTAGTTGTTGAAGTAGCTGTATCTGGTGTTGCTGAATTTGTCGTATCTGCTGAATCTGTCGTCGTTGTATCGTTTTTAATAGTAAAATACCAAACCATAGTGCTTCCATAGTTTTCATCTGGTGGCTGCTCATTTACTGTTCCGCTATAAGAAACTTCATAATTACTCCCCAAAATTCCAGATGTGCTTCCTGTTATTGTGACTTTAACCGTATTTTCATTAATTTTTTCTGCCG
>JBDOKN010000047.1:0-1928 GCA_039833665.1 Methanocaldococcus sp. | reverse complement strand
GAAAAGGCAAAGTTAATGAGATGCATCATTGAAAGAATCTTAGATGAATACAACAAAGGAAAAACCTTGGATAAAAAGAGAATTGAACAAATTAAGGCAGAGTGTTTAAGAATTCACAGAATTGGGATAGGACATCCTTCAAACTCTGAAATTTTACAGTATGCAACTGAGGAGGAGAAGAAGATATTAATCCCTATATTAAGAAAAAAGCCAGTTAGAACAATCTCCGGTGTTGCTGTCGTAGCAGTTATGACATCTCCAGAAAAATGTCCTCATGGAAAGTGCATATTCTGCCCCGGAGGAGTTGGGAGTGTATTTGGAGATGTGCCACAAAGCTACACTGGAAGGGAGCCAGCCACCATGAGAGGTTTGATGTTCAACTTCGACCCCTATCTACAAACAAAGGCAAGGATTGAGCAATTGGAAAAGGTAGGACATCCAACAAACAAGATAGAGCTTATTATAATGGGAGGGACATTTCCAGCCAGAGATATATCTTACCAAGATTGGTTTATTAAGAGATGCTTAGATGCCATGAATGGAGTTGATGCAAGTAGCTTAGAAGAGGCACAAAAGATAAATGAAACTGCAGAACATAGATGTGTAGCTCTCTGTATAGAAACAAGACCTGACTATTGTGGAGAAAAGGAAATAAATCAAATGTTGAAGTTGGGGGCTACAAGAGTAGAGTTGGGGGTTCAAACAATATACAATGAGATTTTAGAGTTTTGCAAGAGGGGGCATACAGTTGAAGATACTATAAAAGCTACCCAACTATTAAAGGATAGTGGTTTAAAGGTATCTTACCATTTAATGCCCGGAATGCCCGGCTCTGATATGGAGATGGATAAGAAGATGTTTAAAGAAATATTTAATAATCCAGATTTTAAGCCGGATATGGTTAAAATCTATCCATGCTTAGTTATTGAGGGGACTGAACTCTATGAGTTGTGGAAAAAGGGGATTTATAAGCCATATAGAGAAGAGGAGGCAATAGAAATAATTAGCTACGCAAAATCAATAATGCCAAAGTGGGTTAGAACTTCAAGGATTCAGAGGGATATTCCAGCAACAGTAATAGTTGATGGAGTTAAGAAGAGCAACTTGGGAGAGTTAGTTTATAAGTATATGGAAAAGCATGGAATTAAGTGTAGATGTATAAGGTGTAGGGAAGTTGGACATGTTATGTATAAAAAAGGAATAATGCCAGAGATTGAGCATATAAAACTATGTAGGGAAGAGTATGAAGCAAGTGGTGGAACTGAGATATTTCTATCCTATGAAGATGTAAAAAACGATATTTTAATAGCATTTTTAAGATTGAGAGAGCCATATAAACCATTTAGAAAAGAGATTGACGATAATACTATGTTAGTTAGGCAATTGCATGTCTGTGGGCAGGAAAAACCACTAACTAAGGATTTGAAGGAAATAACTTGGCAACATAAAGGTTATGGAAGGAAGCTTTTAGAAGAAGCAGAGAGAATAGCAAGGGAGGAATTTGGAAAGAAAAAGATTTTGGTAACGAGTGGTATTGGAGTTAGAGAGTATTATAGAAAGCTGGGATATGAGAGGATTGGGACTTATATGGGAAAGATTCTCCAATAAAATAATTTGATGTCAAAAAAAGAAATTGTTATACCAAAAAAAATAAAAATATACATGATTGGCAGATTATTTTAAAAATTCTAAAAGCATTGCCACGATAAAAGGGAGGTATAAATTGTCATCTATTTTTATCTTTTTACTTACAAATTCAATAAATGCTGAGATTAAAGCTACAAAAATCCCATAAGTTCCATAAAATGGACATAAAATTAATGAGGTAGAGATAAAAAATGCCAAAAATCCCTCAACCGTTTTTCCAAAGTATTTTATTTTTAACTTTCCTCTAATGCCTATTATAGTAGCTAAAGCATCCCCAACGG
>JBDOKN010000046.1:0-3206 GCA_039833665.1 Methanocaldococcus sp. | reverse complement strand
ATGTTGAACAAATTAGAGCATCATTTGGCAATAAGCAATATTTTTTAATAATTTCTTTCGAGATTTTAACAATTTCACTATTTAAGTCCAACATCTGAAATATTGAAAAAAGCTCAAAGACAATATCTAAATCTAACGATTCTAAAATCTCTGGATGTTTTTTAATATCATAAGGTCTTTTGTTTGTTGTAGCTCTTATATAAAAGAACAAAACTTCTGATACTACTATTGGATTTATAAATCCAATAATCTCTCCATTCTCTACTTTTTCAATTAATTTTTTAGCTTCAACTTTACCGCATAAATGATATATCAATACATTAGAGTCAAAAAATATTTTATTGTCCTCCATTTTCAATCTCCTCGATGATTTCTTTAATCTCTTTATCAGAAAGTTTTAAAATTCCAAAGGTTTTTTCTGAAATCTTTTTTGGAATTATCTTTATTTTAACCTCACAACCCTCTGGAAGATTTATAGCTTTTTTAAGTTTTAAAACTCCTTTCTCATAGACAGCATCAACAACAATTTCCATAACAATCACCATTTAAAATTTTATGACTATTGAAATTATTTATAAGTTTGGAGCTTTATTATTTGATTATTTAGTTAAGTTATGGGATTAAAAATATAGGTGGGGGATTTATGAGTGGAGATTCAAATCCAAAAAATGAGTTAAAACTAAAAATGTATGAGACATTCAGAAGCCATATTGAAAGAGCAGAGAACTCTTTTTGGACATATATGTTGTTTTATTTACAGTTTTTGATAGGTTTAAATGGGGTTGTTGGAATATTGTGTAGATATTTAGATAAACTGTCCGTTGAAATTATTGCCTTTCTGGCTTTGGTAAATATTTTACTTTCATTTATTGAGATAATTGTTATAATTGAAAGAGGAAAATGGTTTTTTAGGAATATGATATTAACTGTTAATTTAGAAAAGAATATTTTAAAAGAAGAGCATATAATTCTAATTCCTAAAATATATTCTAAATTTGATAACTTTAATAAAGTTATCGATACTATGGGGGAAATATTTATTGCGTTATTTATTGCAATTTATATAATTTCAATCATTGTTCTCGGATGTCTTGCTAACAGTCCTAAAATTGCGTATTTTAAAAATATTTTATCTGTAGGGGTTCTGTTTTTAATAGTTTGGCTCAACGGCTATTTACTATTAGAGTGGATAAATAAAAAAATAAAATTGACTAAATTTTACCCTTATCGAATTTCTCATACTATTGGCTATAATGATTATATATTCTTATTACTATTTTATTTGTGGAAGTATTAGCGTTTCTCTAAACATTATAATAATGGTTATAATTTTCACACTTGGAGTAATACACAGTTATACTAATGCAAAAAAACATATTGAAGATACAATAAACGAATTACCAATAATGAGTTTAGAGAAAGCTATTAATGATATTGATGAAGTTATAGAAATATTAAGATACAATGGATGGCTTGAATTTTTGAAAAGAAAAAAATTAAAGAAAAAACTTGAAGAAGTAAAAAAACGCATTGAAAATGTTATAGCATTACTTGGGGGAAATTCAGAAAATGGAACTCAAAATGGAGCAGAAAACGGGAATCAAAGTAATGATTTAAGAGAAGCAAAAAATAAAATTGAAAATGCAATTAGAGAGATTCTCAAAAATAACATTTTAGGAGATTATAGAGCAATAGAAAATCTAAATGAAGCAAAGGATATTATAAATAATAAAATTAATGAATTAAATCAACCAAATACTTCTTAAATAATTTAAAGAAATTTTTTCAGTGAAACTATGGAAAATTGGACAGAGTTGAAAAAAGGAGCTAAGGTATTAGAAAAAAACAAAAACAACAAAATTTTGATAGTTACTCACATAGACACTGACGGGCTAACATCAAGAGCCATTTTACAAAAATTGGCTGAGAGATTAAGCTTAGATGCTGATTTTATGTTTTTAAAGCAAATTACCATAGAAACAATAAACGACATTCCATTTAAGGATTATGATTTAATTATTTTTGCTGACTTAGGTAGTGGGCAGTTAAAAATGATTAAAGAGACGTTAGATGAGCTAAATTTATCTGATAAAAGAGATAAAATTATTATTTTAGACCACCACCAGCCAGAGGAGATAAAGATTCCAAAAACCATCATACATATAAATCCTCTAACCATTGGGAAAAGTGGAGCTGAGATTTGTGGAGCTGGTGTTTCTTATCTATTTGCAAAAACCATAAACAATGACTGGACTGATTTGGCTAAGTATGCTGTTTTGGGAGCTGTTGGTGATATTCAAAATATAGAAGGAAAATTAATAGGTTTAAATAGGAAGATATTATGCGATGCAATTATGAATGGAGATATCAAGGTAAAGATGGATTTACAGATGTATGGTAGGCAAACAAGGCCGTTATTTGTGTCTATGAGATACTGGGCAGATGTGAGAACTGATTTATTAAATAATGATTCAAAGATAATCAAATACATTCAGAGCATCAATAAAAAGTATGACATTGAGATAAACCCAACTATGAGATTAGCTGAGATTCCATTTGAGCATAAAAGAATTATTGGAAATGAGCTATTAATAAAATGCTTAAAGTATGTTCCAAATCACTGGACTCCTTACATCCCAAAGGTTATATTTGGAGAGGTTTATGAATTTAGGGGAGAGGAATTTGGAAGTCCTTTGAGAGATTTGGAAGAGTTTTCAACCTGTATAAATGCATGTTCAAGATATGGGGATTATGAAACTGCCTTAAAGGTTTTAATGGGGGATAGAGATAATTATTATAAAAAGATGCTTTCAAATTTAAGAAATCATAGGAAAAATTTGAGGGAGGCATTGGAGCACGTAAAGAATGATGTTGAGATAGTTCAAAAAGATAACTTCCAATACTTTGAAACAGATAAAATTATGCCAAATATCGTTGGAATTGTTGCTGGGATGAGCTACTCTATTGAAGAAGTGGATTGGATGAAGCCAATATTTGCAATAACAGAGGATGAAAACGGCTATAAAATATCTGCAAGATGTCCTAAGTTGCTATGCTTTGCTGAGGATGTAAATTTAGCCAAGGCGATAAAATATGCCTCAGAAAAGGTTAATGGTAGTGGTGGAGGGCATAAGTTTGCTTCTGGGGCTTATATTCCAGGTAATAAAAGAGAGTTCATAAAATATCTTGAAATTGCATTAAGATAA
>JBDOKN010000045.1:0-2848 GCA_039833665.1 Methanocaldococcus sp. | reverse complement strand
AGTTTTTCCACTATTTATAGGTCCATAGATAAAATAAATTAATTTTGGTTCTCCTTCTAAGATTGATAGAATTTTTTGTATCTCTTTATCCCTATCAAAAAATTTCATTTTACCACCAAAACTTACAAATATCTCAATATATCTATATTAAACTTATAAAAATATTAAAAAATTTTTATTTGAAAGTTATTTCTGCCCTAACATTTCCTGCTTCTCTTCCTCTGTTAATAAAGCAACTATTTCTTCTGGCTTACCAACTTTTATTAACTTACCGTTCCTCATTAAACCAGCCCTATCGCATACATTCAAAACAAAATCCATATCGTGTGAGACAATAATATATGTCTGCTCCAACTCTATCCTTGATTTGTGGATTGATTCAGCAACTGTATTTCTTGTTATTGGGTCCATTGTTCCGGTTGGTTCATCTAATATGACAACTCTTGGCTCTTTTATTAGAACTTGAGCTAAGGCACATCTATGCCTCTCCCCAACACTCAGCTCATGAGGATATTTGTCTAAAATTTCCTCTGCCTCCTCTTCACTGAATCCTACTGACATTAATGTATAAACCGCCTTCATCCTCGCAAATTCATCTGGAAGTTCTAAACCTATTGCCTCTGTTAAATTCTCTAAGATAGTTCTATGTGGATATAAAGCGTATTCTTGGAATAATATTCCAATATACCTCTTAGCTCTACCTCTTCCATTTGGTCCTGGTTGGGTCATATCTACCCATTCATCCCCAACTCTAAACCAATACTTTCCTTTTGAAGGAGGAAGAACTCCGGCAATAATCTTTGCCAATGTTGTCTTTCCAGCCCCACTTGTTCCTACCAACCCAAATATTTCCTTCTCTCTAATGTTTAAGGTAACATTATCAACCGCTTTTATAACTCCTCTCTCAACAGAACAGTAGTGTTTTGAGATATTTTCTAATTTTATGATATCCTCTTTAATTTCTACTTCTCCCTCTGGCTTTTTAAACTCTTTAACTGTTTCCATAAATTTACTAACAACTTCCTCTGAGCTTCCTTCCATTATAATTTCTCCTTTATCCAACCAAATTGCCTTCTCTGTTAGCTCCGCAATAACCTCTGGCCAGTGAGATGTTAAAATCAAACTTATATTATTTTTAATAACAAGCTCTTTTAAGGCAGAATGAACTAACTTGGCAGTTTGTGGGTCTAATGTTCCAGTTGGCTCGTCAGCTAAGAATATAACCGGCTCTTTAGCTATTTGTCTTGCTAAAACAACCCTCTGCTTCTCCCCTCCACTTAAATCTCTTGCAATATGAGTTATTCTATGCTCCAACTTAACCATTTTAATTAACTTTAATGCCAAATCAATTGCCTCTTTCCCCTCATAGCCAGCTTGATGTAAAGCTTCCAATATGTTTTCAAGAACTGTTTTCTCTCCATATAAAGCAAAGGTTCTCTGAAGCATTATGGCAATTTTTCTTTTTAAACTATATGTATATTTTTTGTCATCCCAAAAATCAACCTCTATTTTTTTAAGCTCATTTCCACACTTTTTACAAGGGCTTCCTGCCTTTGAAGGGACATCTACATAGCCACATTTTTCACAGTAAGCAACATGGTAGATAATCTGTCCTTCCGTTGGCTCATAGCCCTCCATTCCTCTTAACATATGTAAAAGAACAGATTTTCCTGCTCCACTCTTCCCTAAAATCCCCAATGACTCTCCTTCATCTAATGTGAAGGAAATGTTTTTTAATACTACCTTATCACCAAATTTTTTTGTGACATTTTTAACTTCCAACAGTATCATGGTTCTTCCCTCCAAATTCTACAATGTTTTTTTATACCAAATCTATGCCTCATACAAAAGCCACACTCTCTAATCCTATATTCTCCTCCTTCAATAACTATTGCCTTTCCATTTATTAACGCATCGGCAATTTTTCTCCTACCCTCTGTTAATAAACTCCACAAAACTCTTCTTGAAATCCCCATTAACTTAGACGCTTCCTCTTGGGTATAATCAAGATAATCAACCAATCTAATTGCCTCTAACTCATCTACACTCAATACAACCCTATCTACCTCTGTAAGAGAAACTCCCTGTGGTTTAAATATCTTGAATTTTGGTTCTTCAGATATAAATCTTGGTATTTTTGGCCTCCCTCTCCTGCCCATACAATCTCCTCATACTCATGGCATATTTACAATTATCCCCTCAATAGGAATCTCAATTATCGTATATTTGCAGTCAGCGAGTTTTTCGTCTATTAGCTTTTCAATCTCCATGAGGTTTTCCTCATTTACAACACTTCCAATTAATACAGCATTCTGTGCTAAATCGTTAACCGCTTTAATAGCCATCTCCGGGTCTTCATCTAATAAAAATCCCTGCCAATCTTGTGGAGACATCCCCTTATAATCATATAAGAAAAACCCAGTAATTCCTCCTTCTGATAGAGCGTTTATTGCCTTTCCAACGTTTTCACTTTCAACGAATAAATACAGCAAAACCTTCATTAGTCCTCACCTTTAAACCCTATGAACTTTAACCTTTAATATTGGAATCTTCATAACCGTCCATTTCTCACTACCCAATCTTTCTTTTAATAGTTCTTCTATTTTTTTAGCTTTTTCCTCTTTAACCACAGTCCCAATAATAACTGCCTTATCAGATTCTTTTTCTATAATTCCATAAACTTTTTCGATATCTTCTAACTCCTCACTTCTTAAATTTTTAAATTTGTCTGGAGATAATCCCCTATATTTATGCAAGAAAAATCCGGTAATTCCGGCTAAAGTCATTATATTTATCGCCTTACCCACATTTTTTTCTTCAACAAACAATTTAAACAAAATCCTTTTAG
>JBDOKN010000044.1:1388-3638 GCA_039833665.1 Methanocaldococcus sp. | reverse complement strand
TTTCAAAATATTTTGGAATACATAAGGTATTAATGAACTCCTCCCTAATGGAAAGGAGTTCAAACTTCATAATAAATTTTATTCACTTTTGAAAAGAACTATAATTTTCTTTTAATATAAGATACTATAACATTAACATTAAAATAAACATTAAAAATAAGGTTAATATGGACTTGTTTGTTTGATTAAATTAATAAAAAAGATGTATCTACCCTTGGAAAACCGTGGCCTTCATTGAAGCCATAACGGCTACTCGGCACGGCCGCCTTGTGGGTAGAATGCCGAGGTGGTTTCATCCCCTGCGGAAGGTCGCCACCCGGGACATATATTAATTTATGTAAATGTGGTATATATATTTTATCACGCAATTTTATCCCCGAGCCAACCAAAGTATTTCTCTATTATATACCAAGCCCCTTGTGGAGGGATTAAACCAACCTCTGTTATTATGGCATCTATATACTTGGCTGGTGTTACATCAAATGCAGGATTCCTTATTTTTATTCCTTTGTATTTGTCTTCAAAAACTGCAACTTCTTCGGGGTCTCTTTCTTCTATCTCAATTAGCTCTCCAACTATGGTTTTTGGATGGAATTTGTATGTTTCAGCGGCAGTTAAAAAAGGCACTCTACTCTCATTTGCTATTAAAGCAATTTGTGAAGTTCCTATTTTATTCACTAAACATCCATTGGCAGTTATGGCATCAGCACCAACAACGACTATATCTATCTCTTTTATAAAGTATCTAACTGCAGAATCAACTATTAAAGTAACATCAATGCCATAATCGTAGAGAGTTTTTGCCGTTATATAACCTTGATTTCTTGGTCTTGTCTCTGTGCAAAAAACTTTAATATCCTTTCCCTCATCGTAGGCAGTTTTTATAACACTTATTGCAGCTTCAGAGTTGCAGTGAGTTAATATAGTGTCTCCATCCTTTATTCTATTAGCCCCAAACTTTCCTATATTTTCAATTGCCTTTAATGAAGAGTTTATAAATTCATCAGCCCTCTCTATAACTCTTTCTTTTGGATTCTCTTCATTCAATCCTTTTAAAACAAACTTTACAGCATTTGGTAGAGAAACAGCCGTAGGTCTTGCAGATATTAATATACTTCCCGCCTCTTTCATTTTATTTTTGAATTCCTCTTCATTCAAATTGTTAATTTTTAGAGCATATTCCTTTAATGCCTTAGCTGCAGCCCTTCCTATTCTCCCCGCCCCCCTAATCTCCATATTTTTAATTTTTTCGTAAGTTTCTTTTATAATGTTCATTTCACTCATTTTAAACACCAAAATTTTATTTTACATTAATTTTTGTCTCTCTTATTATATATTTTCATAGCTCATTATAACACTTCATCAACAAAACAGCATCCTCTTCCAATAAAGGGCTTTCACATATAACAGTTCCAGAGGTGTCAAAATCCTTCAATGCCTTTAAAACATCTCTATAATTAAAATTAGATTCATTTAAAGGCAAGTGTCTCCTTTCTCCTCCTTTTCCATACTCAATTCCAGATAAATGGATGTGCATATCTTTTATTGCTTCTCTTCCTAAAACATTCTCAACCTTTTCAAGAATTTTATAAAAAGAGTTGTAATCGTTTATAGCTCCTCTACTTCTTGCATATATATGCGAGAAATCTATACAAGGCAAAATACCCAACTCATAACAAAGTTTTAGCGTTTCATCAACATCTCCAAATTGGGCAGTTCTACCAGTAGTTTCAGGTCTTAGCATAACATTTAAATTTAAAACCTCCAATTTATCCAAAATTCTCTGGGTATTTGATTTTATTCTATTGTAAGTTATTTCTTTACTCCTCTTTAAATAATACCCTGGATGAAAAACTAAATTTCTCCCACAATTATTCAAAACCTTAGCAGTTTTAATTATCCTCTTTATGCTATTTTCTACCTTTATCTCTTCATTTGCATTAAGATTTATGTAGTGGGGAGCGTGGGCAGAGAAAACTATATCCTTTGCATACTCTTTCAACTTTTTTGCATAGTCCTCTTTCATATAAACTCCTCTAACAAATTCCAGCTCCATAGCTCCCAGATTTAATTTTCTTAAAACATCAACTCCTTTAAATTCATCCTCTGCAGAAATTGGAATTCCAGCAGTGCCAAATATTAACATAAAAATCCCATTTTATTCATTAATGTCTTTATTTCCTTCCCATAGGGGCAAATCCCTTATTGATATATTTCCATCCATTAAGTTGGGGCTTTCAGCCCCAATTA